>NZ_CDSBKL010000334.1:0-4605 GCF_977115555.1 Aquiflexum sp. | reverse complement strand
GTCTGATGCCATCAAACAAAATGTGGCTGAAAATTGGGATGAAGTGAAAAATCCCGCAAATATTTTTCTTCAAAACCGTAAAGAAAGATATGCCTTACTGGCTGATTTGTTGATCAACAAAGAAATATCGCAAGCAAGATTTGACTCACGGATGGAGGATGAAAAACTGATCGCCGAGGCGGAATTTCATGCGATAGCGGTGATTTCCAAAGCCATAGCCCAAAAAGCCGCAAACGCTGCGATTGATATTTTCCAAAAAGCGGTAATAGCGGCGGTGAATGTTGCTTTATAAGTGTAAAAACCCTTAAGGAAATTTTCGGGGTTGGTTAATAAAGTTATCCGGAAATTTTTTCAATGGAATGATTCAGGATATGGTAGCAGCATTTTGAAATCCCGAAATCATTCCTGATTTTAGCAGCCTCAAATCGGGATCTTCTCATCCCGATAGCTATCGGGAGGTTTAGAGCGCTACTTCTTTATTAATTATTGGGATCTTAGCTCAGTTGGTTTAGAGCGCTGCTTTGACAGAGCAGAGGTCATGGGTTCGAATCCCTTAGGTCCCACTTTTTTAAATCCATTCCTGGATACTCACTCAAAAGGCAAAAACTCCCTCTAACGAAAATCGGAGTCCACTTTAATTTTTACTTTCCAAACAATTTTCACCGACAATCCCCGAATCTTTATCCCTTCAATCCATTTCCTTTGCAGGGTTTTGCAATTCCCCTTATCTTACCGCCCTATAAATTTCAAATCTGAATTATGAGAAAAATTTACGCTTTGGTATTGGCGCTCTTACTTGCCAATACAACCTTTGCCCAAAAAAGCCCGGAAGAATTTCTTGGCTATAAATTGGGTGACCGATTTACACCACATCACCGTGTTGTGGCTTATTTTGAGCACTTGGCAGCCACCCTGCCCAATGTAAAATTGGTTTATTACGGTGAGACCTATGAGCACAGGCCGTTGTTTGTTGCCATGGTTTCCACTCCTGAGAATATGGGTAAACTGGAAGATATCCGCAAAGATAACCTTCGGAGAACAGGGGTTTTGGAGGGTACACCTTCCACCAAAGTTGCCCTGAACTGGATGCAATACAATGTCCATGGCAATGAAGCGGTAGCCACCGAAGCTGCGATGATGACCTTTTGGCAAATTGCCAATCCAAACAATTCCCAATCCAAAGATTGGTTGAAAAATCAGGTGCTAATCCTTGATCCCTGCGCCAATCCTGACGGAAAAGACAGATATACAGTTTGGTACAACCAAAAGCAAAACAAAAGACTTCAGCCGGATCCACAGTCCATGGAACATTCCGAACCATGGCCAGGTGGCCGTCCAAACCACTACTTAATGGACCTCAACAGGGATTGGGCTTGGCAGACACAGCAAGAAACACAGCAAAGGCTGAAACTTTACCACGACTGGATGCCGCATCTTTTTGTGGATTACCACGAACAGGGGATCAACGATCCGTTCTATTTTGCCCCTGCAGCACAGCCTGTCCACGATCAAGTGTCCCCTTTTCAAAATGAATTTCAGGTCATTTATGGAAAGAACACCGCCAAAAAATTTGATGAGCAAGGTTGGATGTATTTTACCAAAGAACGGTTTGATTTGCTCTATCCTTCTTACGGAGATACCTATCCCATGTACAATGGAGCAATCGGCATGACCATCGAAAAAGGCGGTTCCGGCCGTGCAGGATTGGGAATGCTCAATGCCCTCGGAGATACAGTAACCTTGAGAGAAAGAATCGAGCACCAGCATACTGCAGGAATTTCTGCCGTGGAAGTTACTTCCCAAAATGCGGAAAGATTGGCTGATGAATTTGCCAATTACTTTAAATCAAGCAGCAGCAACCCAAAAGCAAAATACAAGAGCTTCGTGATCAAAGGGGACCAAAACCTGGAGCGTGTCAAGGCGCTTTTGACATTGCTTGACAAAAATAAAATCCAATATGGCTATGCCAAAGCGGCATCAGGCCTAAAGGGCTTGGATTACAATACCGGAAAAGCTGCAACTTTTGCCGCTACCGACAAAGATATCGTTGTCAATGCATTCCAATCGAAGTCGGTTTTGACACAGGTATTGTTTGAGCCTGAGGCCAAACTGCAGGACAGCATCACCTATGACATTACAAGTTGGGCTTTGCCGTATGCTTATGGGGTACAGGCTTATGCCTTGGAGACGAGATTGGATGCAGGTAAGAAGTTTGAAAAGACAGCCTTTGAAGCCAATAAAGTAGAAGGAACACCTTTGGCATACCTTGCCCCTTGGAATGCAACACAGCACGCCAAGTTTTTGGCAGCTTTGATCAATCACAAAATCAGGGTGCGGTATGCAGAAAAAGCCTTTGACATCAACGGCAAGTCTTATCCGATAGGGACTTTGATCATCCATCGAAACGGAAATCAATATGTTGCCGACTTTGACAAGCAAGTAACAGACATCGCCAACAAGTTCGAGATAGCTTTGGACAAGAGCAATTCTGCCTATGTGGACAAAGGAAGGGATTTTGGTTCTTCGGAAGTGAAAACCATAGTAGCGCCAAAAATTGCCATCATGAGCGGCGCGGGTACTTCTTCCCTGAATTTCGGCGAGCTTTGGTATTTCTTTGAGCAGGAGCTTGATTATCCGGTGACCATACTTGATGCCGATGGTTTGGGGAGATTTGACCTGAGCAAATACAATGTGATCATCCTTCCTTCAAGTTGGGGCAGTTACCTTTCCGAAAACAACATGAAAAAGGTAATGGATTGGGTCAGGGCAGGAGGTAAGTTGATCGCCATCGAAAATGCACTAAATGCTTTTGCAGACAAAAACGGTTTTGACCTCAGCCAATATGATACTGAGGACGAGAAAAAAGCTGCTGAAAAAGAGCAAAAGGAAATCCAAAATGTGGAAAGATTGGAACCTTATCAGGAACGTGAAAGGATGGGAATTTCTACCACTGCCGCAGGTGCCATTTATCAGGTGAAAATTGACCCTACCCACCCGCTAGGATTTGGAATGGATGGCAAATTCTATACTTTGAAAAACAACGGTTCCCGCTACGCTTACCTTGACAACGGTGTCAACGTGGGAATAATCCCGGATGCTGCTGCCTACAGATTTGGCTATATCGGTAACAAAATCAAACCAAAAATGCCTAAATCAATGGTCTATGGGGTAGAAAACCAAGGACGTGGTCAGGTTGTCTATATGGCTGACAATCCGATGTTCCGGGCATTTTGGGAATCAGGAAAGCTCTTGGTAGCCAATGCCGTATTCTTGGTTGGACAATGATTTAGAAACAAGAGCCGAGAGGCGAGAAACGAGATTAAAAAACCCTGCTTTGTGAAGACAAAGCAGGGTTTTGCTTTTAATGTCAGATTAGTTACCTGACCTTAAAAAATTGAAGTTTTAATGTCAAATTTACTTTCAAGGAAGTGATATAATTTACTTGTAACTTTGTAATGGGTATTGAAGCAATCCTTAGATCGCTAAAATCCATCTCAAACCACCCTTCATAACTTGAACTACCTCCAGTTTGTCCGTAAAAACCGCGTGATGGTGATTTTTGGAATCATCATGACTGCCTTATCGAGTTTTGGACAGACATTTTTGTTGGCCATGTATGTCCCTTTTTTGATGGAAGAATTCAAGCTTTCAAACGGGCTCTTGAGTACATTTTATGGCCTTGCTACCATCGGCGCTGCCTTGGCCTTACCCAAATTAGGGAAACTCATTGACACCGTACCTCTACCAAGATTCACTTTGGCCACTACAGCCACGTTTGTCATCTCCTTGTTCTTTCTAAGTATTTCTCAGGCTTGGTGGTACATACCGATCGCATTTTTAGGGTTGAGGTTGGCTGGTCAGGGACTCTATAACCATATTGCGATCACCACCATGTCCCGGTATTTTGAAGAAAACAGGGGCAAAGCCATCAGCCTTGCTTCTTTGGGTCATCCTTTGGGACAAGCAGTTTTGCCTGCGATTATTTTGCTTGTAATAGCCAAGATAGGTTGGCGGGAATCTCTTTGGCTTAATGCGGCTTTGGTCAGTTTGGCGGTGACGGTATTTACCTTATTGGTTTTGAAACCCGAACATTTGGTAAGCGAGTCCGGTGAAGTGGTGGCGTCGGATTCAGGTGAAAAAAAGGTGGACCGTGTCAGACAGAGAGACATCATGAAATCCAAGCCGTTTTGGCTTTTGGCTCCCAATATCTTTTTTATCCCATTTGCAGTTACAGGGCTTTTCTTCTACCAATTTGCCATCATTGAATTCAAAGGATGGAATATTGGATTGGCAGCTGCAGGACTTACTTCTTATGCTTTCGCTAGTTTTTTGAGCATCCTGCTTTCAGGTCCGCTGATTGACAAGTACAAGGCCAAGACTTTCTTCCCATTTTATCTTTTTCCGCTATTGGTTCCTTTGTTGATCATATGGATGGTCCCCAATGTCTGGGGGATTTTCGTATATAATATCCTGATGGGTTTTTCAGTGGGTTTTGGGAGTGCGACCGTTGCGGCCCTACAAGTGGAGTTTTTTGGACAAACTTATATTGGCACAGTCAGGAGTCTTTTTACTTCCATCATGGTATTGAGTTCGGCGATCGGACCT
>NZ_CDSBKL010000333.1:0-4625 GCF_977115555.1 Aquiflexum sp. | reverse complement strand
AAATCTTCAAATAGCATTTGATTCAGGATCTATATCAACGTATTTTATGAAGAATATATCCATTTATATCATTTCAAACAAATATATCCAAAACCAATACCCCCGCTAATCCAACAACAGCCACGATGGTTTCCATCAATGACCAAGACTTGATTGTGTCTTTGACGCTTACGTTGAAATATTCCTTGTACAGCCAAAATCCGGCATCATTAAAATGGGAAAACATCAAACTGCCTGCACCAATTGCCAATACAAGTAAATTAGGATCAACATTTCCCCCACTTACCATAGGCGCTATCATGCCTGCTGTGGTCAGCCCGGCGACAGTTGCCGAACCTACGCAAACCCGGATAATGGCTGTGATAGACCAAGCCAAAATCAGCGGATGTACATCCCATCCCTGCAAGGAATCCGCAATGGTTTGACTGACTCCGGAGTCCATCAAGACCTGCTTCAATGCCCCAGCCCCAGCAATGATCAACAAAATCATAGCGACATCTTTGGAAGCCACGACATAAAGGTCCATCAATTGAGGGATTTTAAATTTCATATTGACCCCCAAAGTGAAAGTTGCGATCAACAAGGAAATCAACATAACCATTCCCGGATCTCCTACAAATTTGAAATAGGGGAAAAGGACATGGTCAGGTGACATCTGCAGGCTGACAACCGTTGTGCCTACCAAAAGGAAAACAGGAAATAGTGCTGAAAAAAAGCTGTTGAATGTGCCAGGCAAATCTGTTTCTTCTCTTTGTTTGGCTTGAAAAGTCTGTAAAGGCTTTGAGTCAATATTCTTCAAAAACTTAGCAAAGAACGGTCCTGCGATAATGATTGTTGGAATTACGACAATCAGCCCGTAAGCCAAAGTCAGCCCCATATTGGCACCAAACTGGGCAACCAAAGCAGCAGGCGAAGGATGTGGAGGTAAAAAGCCGTGCGTGACTGAAAGTGCGGCCAACATCGGGATTCCTACATAAACTGCCGGGAGTTTATACCTATATGAAACTGAAAACACCAATGGGACAAGGAGTACAAATCCGACATTGTAAAACAAAGGAATGCCCACCACCAAACCGGTGACCATCATGGCCCAAGTCACGTTTTTTACTCCAAAAATAGACATCAGTGTATCTGCGATTCTTTGTGCAGCCCCACTTTCCGCTACCAATTTGCCCAACATGGCGCCCATGACTATGACAATGACTAGGTCACCGAGCAATCCCCCGATTCCTTTTTGGATGGATCCGGCGATCTGTTCAGGAGGAATGCCCAATAAAAAACCTGCTAAGATGGAAGAAATCAAAAAGGCCAAAAATGGATTCAGCTTCAGCCAGGTGATCAGTAAGATCAATACCAAAATGCTGACAAAAACAAATAAAATGGTCATAGGTTGTCGTTGGGTTGGTCCAACAAGATAAAAAATTAATCCAATTAGGTGCTTTTGAAGCACTTCATAATTTTACAAAAGGCAAAAAATCAGTTTTTATTTCTTGATAAGCTTTTTCACAAATTTTTTATCGTTTGTAACCAGTTCGATGAAGTAGATGCCAGGGCTGAGTTTTTCAAGAAATTCTTCCAGACTGCTTCCAGAATTGCTACCGAAATGGAAAGATTGGCCTTTCAAGTCCGAAATGCTGATAGAAACCTGATCGGGATTTATCCCCTCAGGAAGTTCAATATTGATTGTGCCTCGGTCATATGGATTTGGCCAAATTTTAATCTCCTGATTTGGCAGGTTTGACACACTTCCTTCCAGCTTAAACACTTTGCTAAAGGAAGTTTTCCCATCGAAATCAACCTGCTCCAATTGGTAATAAACCCTGCTTGATCCAAATTTCTCAAAATAGGTGAATTCATAATGCTGGGTTTCGTCGGAATTCCCCTTTGAAATTACCTCTCCAATGGTTTTAAAATTGTCAATATTGCCAATAGAGCGGTGAATCAAAAACATTTGGTTATCTGTTTCTTTTGCCGTTGACCACGAGACCTTTATTGTTTCCTGATTGATCTCCGCTTTCATATCCAGCCAAGTTACAGGCAAAACAGAAAGCAACCGGAAACTCCCGACTGTAAATGTGTTTCCATCGATTTGACCATATTCCAATTCCCTTCTCGCCCAAAGCAAAGTTGGATCCAATCCCGGCAAATGTGTCCCTTCGGAGGCAATTCCATTTCCGGTTATCCTCAAGTCGTCGACATCGTCTACCACGAGGTTTTCTGCTGAAATCCTCATCTCTATGAGATTTGTACTTGGGGCCATTCCCGAAAACTCAAAATAGCTGTTCAATTGGTAAAGAATCGGTGTTCCGTCACTGTCATTGTAGGCAGGGTCATAATTGGTGCCTTTGGCTTCGATCATTCTGACATTCATATTTCCTCCCGGAGAATTTCCCAATAATTGGACCTTCCTTATTCCTCCCTGATAGCGATCCTCAAAAGGGAATGTGGCATTATCGGCATTCATAGTGAGAGGTAAATTGTTGTAGTGAAGTTGATTGAGATTGAGCCATTTTCCACCTTCATAGGCAAGAGTACCACCACCTAAGGTATTCACATACAGGTCAAAATTACTGAAATCCACCTGGCCGTTTTTCATGATGAAGTTGGTTTTAGCCCTTACATCTGAGTAGAATAGCAGACTTCCCGATGGCTTATTGACCTCCAATTGCTGTAAATCCATATCAAAACCTATCACTTGTTGGACTACGGTTCCTTGAAACCTGAGGAAAGTCGGCGCCTCTACGATACTTCCTCCTGTGAGTCTGGCGAAGTCTCCGTTCAAAAACAGAGAATCTGTCAACAGTTTGTTAGCAGCATTCTCAAAAAGGATATTGTTGTACGTTTTGGGATTTCCGGAAGTAACAAAAGTAGTCCTTACCAGACGTTGGTTTCCGGAATTGGAACGGTAATAGACATTTCCCTCAAACCTGAATTCGGCTGCATCCATGGTAGGATCATTGGCTGTTAAGACCAAATTTGCTCCAGGTTTTAGGTGGAAAAGTGCTGCGGGGATGGATGTTGATCTTCTGATGATTTGGTCTAAAGGAGCATAACATTCTGAAATAAGCGTAGCTCCGGGTTCAATGATCAAATCACCATAAGGCCCTGACCCATTAAATGCCATTTGATTGTTAAAAGAAAAGGTGGAACAGGCAGGCAACCCCATTGTATTGACAGTTTGGATTACTCTACCAGTTTGGATGATGAATGTATTGGCTTTGAAAGCTGAATTGACAGTCAATGTGGCCCCGGCATCTGGGTTGAAAACTACTATAAACCTGCTGTTGGTATTTGTCGCACTCCAAGAAGCGCGATCGACCACAGTTCTTGATGTTCCTTTGAAAACAATTTTCCCGGTTTCCGGATAAATCCAATCCGTTGAAGCGTTGGTGACATTATTCAGAAAAAAATCTGTTCCCGATTTGGTCATTGCCCTTAAAGCGCCATAAACCTGCAATTCAAAAGTTTGAAGATTCAGTTTTCGCCCCGGCGAAGCTGCGCTGTATAAATAGACGTTTTTTGCTTCCTCATTAGCTACCAACCTGATTTCATGACCCTGCTCGATAAAAATGTTGTTGTTAAGATTTGGTTTTGATGAAGAAGCTATCCAGTTACTGCCATCCCATATCTGCCAAACAGCAGGATTGTTGTAATTTCCGGAAGCAATACTTTTGTAATCATTGATTTCGTGAATGATTTGGGCGTTTGCAAGCAAAGGAATTTGGAACATCAAAAAACAGATTACAATATTATTCCAATAAATTCGTGAAGAATTTAGAAAGGTAAAGGCGGAATAACATTTGCAAAAAGCCATATTTGAAAAAGTTTTAACTATACATGAAATTTAGTTTTATGCCGGTTCAATTGAAAAAGTTCTTGCTTACTTATTCGTTTATTTATTCGACTATTTTTTTTGCGTCAGCTCAGGATTATCAGATTAGCCTTTTGACTTGTGATCCGGGAGACCAATTATATTCTGCTTTTGGGCATAGTGCCATCAGGGTTTTGGAAAGGACTACAGGAGAAGATTTGGTTTTTAACTACGGCACTTTTGATTTCAATACGCCCTATTTTTATGTCAAATTCACACAGAGAACTTTGGATTATATGTTGAGCGTGTCGACTTATGAACGGTTTTTGGCAGAATATAATTACTATCAAAGAGATGTCAGGGAGCAGGTTCTGGACCTCAGTCCCGAACAGATTGAGAGGCTGGTTGAATTTCTCCAGATCAATTACCGGCCTCAAAACAGGTTTTATCGCTATGATTTTTTTTATGACAATTGTGCCACCAGGATAAGGGATGTGATGGACCGTGTTTTGGGAAAACAGCTCGATTGGAATGAGGAGCAAAACCCCGAAGCAAAAACTTTCAGAAACCTGATCGATGAATATGTCTACCCTTTGCCTTGGGCTGATTTTGGGATTGACCTTGCTTTGGGCTCGGTGATCGATGTCAATGCCTCAGAAAGGGAAAAACAATTTTTGCCGGATTATATGGAGTCAGCTTTTGGTAAGGCAATGATAGTAGGTGACGGTCCAACCCGACCTTTGGTCAAAGAAAACAAGGTAATATTGAAGTTTCCCGACAGAGAATCCAAAATGGACTTCTTCAATCCATATAT
>NZ_CDSBKL010000332.1:0-4655 GCF_977115555.1 Aquiflexum sp. | reverse complement strand
ACAAGGATTCCTGGTTTACGTATTATTTTTGGTTGGATGATGCCAAAGCACCAGATTATGCCCGCTGTGTGGACATCCACCGCAAACCGGGATATGATCCTGTAGAGATGTTTGCCGATCCAAATATAAAAATGCTCAAAGCAACTATTGGACTCAAAATCCTTAAGAAAAAGCTTGGTTTTCGGTACCTGATGGACATTATTCCTTTGGATGCTACCTTGGTCAAAGGTTCGCACGGTGCCATTCCCAAAGACAGTTTGGACCATCCCGTATTTATCAGCCAAGACCAAGCCTTGAATTCCAAAGACAAACTCTCCCCGATTGAAATCCAGGATTTGATTTTGAAGTCGGTTTTTGGTAATTGAAAAATTGTTTTTATAGCCGTTGTCAGTGTCTCCACTGACAACCTTCTGTGTTATCCTTAAGAAAAGTCAATGAAGCCACTGAATGGGCGAATGGAATTAAAATAAAGCTAAAAGCCAAAATCCTACAACCCCGTCGCTCTAGTATTTTCTCCCCTTTTTTGAATTAGCTGCTTTCGGATTTCATGTTTTCGGTAAATAGAAATTGGATCCAAAGCACCGCCGGATTGCAGCCTTGCTTCTTTAATCAATGGCCTCACATCTGTCAGAAAGGCGTTTTGAAGGATTTCCTGCGCCATCACTATATCTCCATTCAGTTGGTATTCAGTCAGTTTTTTGCGATCAACCAAAAGCGACTTGGCGTAGGCAATCTTGATTGCTTCCAAAGCCTGCATCAGGTCCTCCAAAGGGTCTTTGGTATTGTGGCTCGCATCGATCATCCAAGAAATACTTTCCCAAGCCTGACAGCCATCTTCGGTTCCGGCAACCAATTCCAGGAATATCAAAAACAACTGATAAGGCTTGATACTTCCTGTGGTCAGGTCATCGTCTCCAAACTTCGAATCGTTGAAATGGAACCCTGCCAACATGTTTTGTCCCAATAAAATCCCCACAATCTGCTCGATATTGGTATTGGGAAGGTGGTGCCCAAGGTCAACCAAGACTTTTGCCCGATCTCCCAATTGCCTGCACAGCAAATGCGAGGTACCCCAACCCGGAATCACTGTACTGTAAAAATTCGGTTCATAAGGCTTGTACTCCAACAATAATTTCCAGTCCTCGGGCATTGACCCATAGATTTTTTGAAGGGATTCAAATGTATTGTCCAATGCCCTGCGGAAACTCTGTTGTCCGGGGAAATTACTTCCATCAGCCAACCAAACTGTCAGTCCTTTGCTCCCCAACTTTTCCCCAACTTCAATCACTTGTCTATTGTGGGCAACTGCCTGTTCCCTGACCTTTGGGTCATTGTGACTCAGCGAACCAAATTTGTAACTTTTCTCCTGCCCATAATCCTGAAAGGTATTGGAATTGACGGCATCAAAACCGATGCTGTGGCTTTTTGCAAGTTGGATAATAGCGGCATAATCCGATGGAATGTCCCAAGGAATATGCAGAGAAACAGCATCTGTACTTTTGGTAAGTTTGGCCAAAAGCCCTATATCTTCGATTTTTTCTTCCAAAGACCTAGGTTCTCCCCCGATTCCAAATCTTCCAAATCTCGTTCCTCCGGCACCCAAGGCCCAACTTGGAACAGCAATCTGAAAGCGGCTGATTTTGTCAATCAATTCCCCTAAAGATTTACCTTCTCTTGCCAATTGCCATGACAAAGCTTCAAGGCTCCGCTGATGACTTTCCAATCCTTTGGTATTGGCTTCCTTTATGTTTTCAGTTGTCAGTAGCATTGTCCTTGTCTGTTTTACTGTTGATCCAAAAAGGCGAAGTCCCAAACCACAACACCATCCCGAAAGCCATGAGGGTTGTATTTGTCTGCATGTCCATTTTGCCCAAAAACACCAAAACCGACGGAATGATGGACAACCCAAGACCGATATAGGATAGAATTACCAATAGAATTTTCATACGAGCGCCTCCTTTTTTTGTGGATATAAAACCTTTGACAAAATCAAAAATGTGATTACCGCTATAAACCATCCCGGCAAACCAAGGAAAAATATGTCAATCCCAAGCCCAAGATTCAATCCCAGACAGATTCCCAAAGTAATCAGCCATGTAAAGAAAGTAGCATTGGAAAAGGAGATGTTCCGATTATACGCCATTTCCTGTGTAATCCCAAACCTTGGAGAAAGGTAAAAATCCGCAAATATCACCGCACCCATCGGCATCAATACCAAGCCATATAGTGCCACAAAATCCAAGAGCTTCATCACCAAAGCCGGAAAGCATGCCGCAATGCTTGTCACCGCACCGACCCAAGCGGTCACTTTCCAGGTTTTCATTTTTGGGAAAACACCCTGCAAAGCCAGTCCTGCACGGTAGATCGTAGGATTGGCAGTGGACCAACCGGCGATGACCACACATACCGCTCCGGCAATTCCGGCTGCTCCATACGCAATCGGCCCAGGCGCAAATTCGGTGGAGAAATTACTGCTTTGAAGAAAGGCTGCATACAAAATGCCTGAGGAAATCCATGCGATAAAATGTCCGATAAACATTCCTGAAAAGGAAAGGAAACCATATTTCCAGGATTTGGCATAGCGGAGAATCGTCAAATCGGACATCCCGATGTGCATCGCCATATTGCAAAACCAGGCAAAGAACAGCACATGCCAAAAGGAAAATTTGCTCACCCCTTCCAACGGAACTCCTGTCCAGATCACTTTATTGGCGACTGCCCAAAACTCCGAAACCCGTGTAACCCCAAGCTGAGGCAATATTGCCAAAGCTGCGGAAATAAAAATCAAAATCATCCAAGGTGCAGCCACATTCGCAAACCTTGCCACTTGGTTGTAGCCTTTGATTGCAACCAAAGTGGTTACAAATCCGATCAACAAAACCGCCAAAACCCATCCCACAGAGGTAGGCAGCCATGTGGTCAAGGTCGGCATGGTCAGGTTAAACGGAATGCCAACTGCTGTCGCCGAAACCGCAATCATCGATCCCGCCAAAAAGCAAAACATCAGCGCATTGACCACATTGTAGATCGACACCATCTTGTACCCGCAGATCCGCTCCAATTGGTAATACAGCGTCATTCTTTTTGAAGTCGCTATCGGCGCCGTCATCAGTCCCCAACTCAAAACAGCCAATATATTTCCCAAAATCAATCCTACAAAAAAATCAAAAGCTCCAACCCCATGAGCCACAAAGAGCGGCCCTATGACAAATTCTGTCCCCGCAGTATGCTCTCCGGCATACATTCCCAAGAAACTCCGCCAACCTTTTTGGGCAGATTTGGGAACAGGTTCCCGCTCGTATTCATTGACGGCAATGGTTTTATTTTGGGTTTGATCGCTCATATGACCGGGTTAATCAGGTAAATAAAAGAATAAAAATCCAGCCGCTATCCTGCACTGTCCGTACCAAACAAAAATGCAAAATTTTGAATAATTTGGGTTTAAAAAACCTTCTTTTATTACCATCTTAGGAGAAAATTAGTCAAAATTCTCAACCCCAAAATAACCTGTTGGATCGGAATTCCATGGGTTAGCATTATTCCTATCTGTAATTTTATGGAAGCCTTTCTGATCTTTGATATTGGGAAAACAAACAAAAAAGCCATTCTCTACAACCCTGACTTTGAGATCCTTGAGGAGTCGAGCATGCACGTGGCAGAGATCCAAGACGATGATGGTTTTCCCTGCGATGACTTGATGAAGGTCAGCAATTGGGTTTTGGGCGTAACCGAAAAATTCCTAAAAGATCCAAAATACCGGGTTATCGGAATCAACTTTTCCGCTTATGGAGCCAGTTTGGTACATGTCGATAAAGCCGGAAAAGTTTGTACTCCTTTCTACAATTACCTGAAACCTGTGCCTGAATCCCTTTGGGAAAAGTTTTTGGCAGAAGAAGAAAATCTCCTCCAAAAAACCGCAAGCCCGGCTCTGAGAATGCTCAACAGCGGCTTCCAGCTTTATTGGCTGAAACATGAGAAACCCGAACTCTTCAAAAAAATCCGATTCAGCTTCCACCTTCCCCAATACTTTTCTTTTATTCTGACAGGGGAAAGATGGAACGACTATACAGGAGTGGGTTGCCACACCTGCTTTTGGGATTATGGAAAAAATGATTTTGCCCAATGGGTAAAAAAATCAAACATCGACAGTATTCTTCCTCCTTTCCCGACAGATTCCGGGATTGAAAAAAATCTCTTTGGACAGAGAGTTAAAATCGGATTTGGGATGCACGACAGTTCAGCCGCACTGCTTCCTTACATCCGATTGATGGACCGGCCTTTTATCCTGATTTCAACAGGAACCTGGAGCATTTCCTTGAATCCTTTTGATCAGGAAACATTGACTGCCGAAGAATTGGAAAGCGACTGCCTGAGTTTCCTACAACCCGATGGTACCAAAGTCAAGGGCGCACGGATTTTCCTTGGCAAAGAATATGAAGTGCAGGTCAACAGGATAGCTTCCCATTTTGGAGATACGGTCGAAAGGCTACAAAAATTGGAGTTCTCCCAAAATCAGATAAAATCCCTTTTCGCAGAAAACAAAAAAGATGTCTTCCAGCCTATCAGCTTCCAAGGTTCCGGACCAAAAGTAAAATGGGAAGGGCATGAAAATCCTTTATCACAATTTACAAATGCCGAAGAAGCCTGCCTTCAAC
>NZ_CDSBKL010000331.1:0-4685 GCF_977115555.1 Aquiflexum sp. | reverse complement strand
TGTGAAATTCTCTGTCCGGAACAATTGTGGGAAATACACGAATTAGGAAGTGGTAAACAACCAAATAATAAATGAACTGTATGTAAGGACCAAAAAATTAAATCCAAGGAGTATGTTTTGTCGGTTTTTTCTAAAACCGAAGAAAATCAAAACCAAGCCTACTAAAAAACCAACAAACTGCGAAAATACGTAAAATATATTTTTCCAATCGAGGGATATTTCCATATTATGAAACGCTAACTGATTGATGTGATTTTTTCTGTTAAGTTATAAATTTAATCTCTAATCCTTAAAAACAAGCCAACATTCCCATAATATTTCCCATAAAGCAAATCAGAAATCCTACTGCTTTATTTATTGTAAAAAAGTATGCATACATTTGCAAAACTGTTTTTTGTAAAATTAATTACCACTTAATGAAATTCAAATTTACTTTGATTGCCTTGGCCTTCGGCCTTCTAGTCTTATCAAGTTGTGCTCCTGGGTTGCCTGAAGATGTCACCACCCTTGATGTTGTTTATACCAATTTCAACCCAAATTTTGATTTTGGACAGGGAACAACCTTTGCAATCCCCGAAAATGTCGTGATTATCAGCGATATCCCCATCCAACCGGGACAGCAGCCTCCTTTTATTGATTTTGTGGCAGGTAGAAGCATCCTTGGTGCCATCCGAACGAATATGCTTCAGAGAGGATTTACCCAAGTCAACCAATTTGCAGATCCTGACTTCATTTTGCTTCCTTCAGTTGTTGAAGATAATTCCCTTTTGTTTGAATATGATTGGTGGTTTTGGGATTGGTGGATTCCTAATCTGGGAGCCGGACTAGGCTGGACCTATCCTGGCTATCAACCAGCTATCGTCACCTCTGTATCAACCGAGTCATTGTTGATTCAATTTGTTAATATGAAAGCAACTACAAATGATAAGCTAGAAGTTGATTGGGTTGCTATCGTCAATGGAGCACTGACAGGATCACAAACCAGTAACACCGAAAGAGCTGTAGCAGGTGTCAATCAAGCTTTTGTCCAATCTCCTTACATTCAGAAATGATTTTATGAAATCCAACCTATACCTTTTTGCATTTTTGATCGCTTTAATATCCCTTCCTGCTTTTGGTCAGGGAACAATGATCCAACTTAACTTTGCACCTGCTTTACCATTAGGGCAAACCGCGGATTTTACCGAGAACTTTACCGGTAGGGGTGCTAATTTTGAATTTTATAAGATGAATGAAAACCAAACTGGCTTTGGGGTGGAGTTTGGAACTATGAATTTCTTCGAAAAAGCTTCTGACCAATTGTTTGAAAGGGGGTCAGCGACATTGCAAGGTACCCAGTACAGGTATTTAAAAATCACACCTATAATGGGATCCTTCATTTATGTTTTTAATGCAAACAAATCATTCAAACCTTTTGTCGCTATGGGTGGTGGACTTGCCATCAATACCCAAACGGTAAGTATGGGCATATTTGTTGATAAAGTTACTCCAAGACAATTTATAATCCGGCCAGAATTGGGAGCAATTTATCAGATCAGTGACTATGTAGGGATCAAATTATCGTCAAAATATTACCAAACCTTCGAAAATTCCGACATGAGGGCCCAATCGATTTTAGGCTTTAATCTTGGTTTTGTCATGCTTAATTTCAATAATTAAATCACAATAAATTTTAATCCAAACTTTAAGAAACCTCTAGTTATGAAAACAAAATTATTCTTTGCCCTAATGCTATTTGCATTACCATTCATCAGCAATGCACAACAAATCAATGATGAGATCAAATTGATCCAGTCAGCCTTTGGCATGGAAAAACGTGCAATGGTAGAGCAATATATGGGACTCCCTGCTGATTCAGGATTTTGGACTATTTATGAAGCCTATGAAGTTGAAAGAAGGGCTTTGATGAAGGATAGGATTTTGCTTATCGAGGAGTACCTGACCAAGTTGCCTACACTTTCTGAAACAGACGCAGATCAGATAGCCTTGAAAGCGATGAAAAACAATGCAAGTCTTACAGGATTAGGAGCCAAACATTACAAAAAAATCAAAAAAGAAATCGGTGCAGTGAATGCAGCCAAGTTTATTCAACTTGAGAGCTATATCCAAAACACTGTCCTACTTGCTATCACTGAAAGTCTTCCATTCATAGGAGAACTTTAAGACTATTTTATAAAAAAAAATTTCTGACCTGTTCTTTTCATAAGAACAGGTTTTTTTTGATTCCAATACAAAAACAGGATTTTGTTATTTTTGGATAACAACCTTACCTTTAAGAAGCCACAATACAATCCAACCATGAGAAAACTTCCCAATATTGCTATAACACTTTTGCCAATCGTCTTCCTATTTGCGAGATGCAGTCCCAAAGAAACTGAGGAAAAGGTCTCCAATAGTGAGATTAAGCAATCTTTGGATTTTTCTAAAGAAGGAATGGTATGGATTGAAGGCGGTTCATTTTTTATGGGAACCAATGAACAAGAGGCATACCATGTCGAAAGGCCGGCTGTAAAAAGAACAGTCAATGGTTTTTGGATGGATGCTACTGAAGTCACCAATGCCCAATTTGCAAAATTCGTGGAAGAAACGGGCTATGTGACAGTTGCCGAAAGAAAACCTGATTGGGAAGAAATGAAGCTTCAGCTTCCACCGGGGACACCTAAGCCTGCTGAGGAAGACCTTCAACCAGGTTCCTTGGTCTTCTCCCCTCCTGCCCAATCTGTTTCTACCCAATCAAACGACTTGAGTCTATGGTGGAAATGGGTGATTGGAGCAAACTGGAAACATCCTGAAGGTCCTGAAAGTACGATCAAGGGCAAAGAAAACCATCCTGTAGTGCATATGGCTTCAGAAGATGCAGAGTCTTATGCCAAATGGGCCGGAAAAAGACTGCCCACAGAAGCAGAATGGGAATATGCTGCAAAAGGAGGAAAAGATCACCAAAGGTATGCATGGGGCGTTGATTTCAGGCCAAACGGTCAATTTATGGCGAATACTTTCCAAGGAGATTTTCCCCACTCCAATGAAGGAAGGGATGGATTTTTGGGAACAGCTCCGGTTAAAAATTTCCCTCCCAATGAGTTTGGCCTTTATGACATCATCGGCAATGTGTGGGAAATGACAAGCGATTGGTTTGATGCGGCCACCTTTCTGAGAATCTCAGGAGAAGCCCCTGCTCTTGACAGTGCGATCAGCAAATGTTACAATCCTGATAATCCTTATGCAATGGAAAAAGTCATAAAAGGCGGGTCTTTCTTATGCGCTGATGATTATTGTATCAATTATAGGCCTTCTGCAAGGCAGGGACATGCCTACGATAGCGGCACTTCCAATGTCGGCTTTAGGTGCGTGGCCGATGGCAAATAGAATATTTCCACCCATTTTGGTTTAAGAGCCTTTTGATGTCAGATACTTTAATGCCAGGTTATTTCGAGTGATAAGTTTTCTGAATTTTGTAAGTGAAAGCACTTCCATAAAAGGTCCGATATATAGAATCTTGATGGCAGAAGCCATTTATTTCAATCATGCTTGCCAAGATTTGCTTGATTTTCCTTTTACAAAATAAATCAGTACTTTTCATAAATATGTTGAATTAGCCAATTCCTCATATGCTGTAAATTCCATATTTCCAGTTTGAACGATCCTCCCCTACCCAGCCACCATAATTCAAAAAATCATGAAGGTATTGATATCTCTTATTTTGGTCTTTGCAACCATTCAAAGTTTGAAGGCCCAGGATTCTGTAGTATACAGGTCAAATAAAATCAATAACCTTAGATGGGTACCGCTTCCTGCAGTAGGGTCAAATCCTGCAAATGGATGGTTGTTTGGTATTGCACCTTCTGCTACCTGGTATATGGGAAATCCTGCCGATACAAAAATGTCCAATCTCGTTGGCAACTTTCTCTATACCACCAAAAAACAATGGATCTTCAGTTCCAGAAGCAATATCTTTTTAGATAAGAATAAATGGATCCTTGTAGGCGATTGGAGGTATTTCATCACTTCACAGCCGACATTTGGATTGGGAAGCAGTGCCCCAAACCTACCCGAAGAAGATCCTGCAAGACCAGGGGTTTGGCGTGGGGAGCAGCAGATGGATTTCAACTTGATCCGATTTTATGAAACAGTATTGAGGAGAATTGGGGATTCCAAGTTTTACCTTGGCATGGGTTACCATTTTGACCTACACTCTAAGATCAATAGTTTTTCAATTGAAGAGAATCCTCCTACTTTGCAGTTTTCGCATGATGCTTATAACCTCTCCAGGGGATTTTCAACAGAAAGATACACCCTATCAGGAATCACCCTTAACGCAATTATGGAAAACAGAGACATCGCGGTCTCTCCATATGAAAAAAACTTTGCCCTCCTTTCCTATAAAATCAATCCCACTTTTCTTGGATCGGACCAATCGTCAAGTACGATTCTATTGGATTATAGGCACTATTTCAATCTCAGTGAAAGGAGAAAAAGACACCTGATCGCAGTTTGGGGATATGGTAATTTTTTGGTTTCAGGGAATCTTCCCTATATGAACCTCCCTTCAATTGGTTGGGATATGTTTGGCAGGTCAGGCCGGGCGTATGCACAGGGTAGATTCCGTGGAGAAAGTATGGTCTATACGGAAGCTGAATACCGTTTTCCTTTACAACAAAACAAGGAAACTTTTGGTGGAACGGTAT
>NZ_CDSBKL010000330.1:0-4699 GCF_977115555.1 Aquiflexum sp. | reverse complement strand
CCGAGGAAGATGCTGTGACCCCCGATATCAGTTTTTGTGCTGTGGTTGGCGATGGACTTTGCGATAGATTCAGGGGAAATGGGTCCCTGTACAAAGATATTTTTTGGGCTTCGTTTTTTTTCCATGAGCTTAATTATAAATCGGTGAATCAATTGCTTCGATACCTCCCGAGATGGAATGGATCTTTTTTCCGGGAAAATGTCTTTCCAATATTTTGACAGCTTTCAGACTTCGGACTCCACTTTGGCAAAACAACAAGATTAACTCTGAATTGATCCAATTTTCATGGTTTTCTTCAATAAGGTCCAAAGGAACTGACTGATAAATATACCCTTTTAGTTTGGGAAGCTCCTCCGGTTGCCTGACATCTACCAAAATACCCGTTGGATATTTTGCCAATAAAGTTAGAGCCTCTTGCCAATCAATAGAGTCCCCATCCCCACATACAACGGCATAATCCATAGCTTCCAAGGCTTCCAAAGAGGCAGGAATCCCTTTTCTTGAATCGGGATTTTGGCTGAGATCCATCGTGTAAGACTGATGTGTGAGGAAATTATAAAATAGCATCTTGTCCACCAATGTACTGCCATATCCTGTGATGTATTTGATCGCTTCGGCGGCTTGAAGGGTTCCAATGACACCAGGCAAAACACCCAATACACCTGTTTCATTACAGTTTGGGATTTCGTAGGCCGTGGGAGGATCAGGGAAAATATCGCGGTAATTGATGCTGTTTTCTCCTTTTCCATTCAAAATGGAGACCTGTCCCTCATTTTGATACACAGCCCCAAATACCAATGGTTTTCCCATAAGGACACAGGCATCATTGACGAGGTATCTTGTGGGAAAATTGTCAGAACCATCGATGACAAGGTCAAATTGGGAAAGGATGGCCCTGATATTATCAGTGCTGATGAATTCAGGGATGCACTTGATTTTGATGTCAGAATATTTAGACTTGAGAAAGTGGGCGGCTGTTTCTGCTTTGTTTAACCCAAGATCACCCTCTCCAAAAAGCACTTGTCTGTTGAGGTTGGAAAGGGAGACCAAGTCTCCATCCATGATGCCAATGGTCCCGACTCCTGCTGCGGCAAGGTAGAGTAGGGCCGGACAGCCCAAACCTCCTGCCCCGATCACCAAGACTTTGGCCTGCCCAAGTTTTTCCTGTGCTGCTTTTCCAAATCCCGGTAATATGTATTGTCTGTCGAAGCGGTCCATTGAATATGATTTTTATCCTCCTGAAAAAGGCGGCAGCAAAGCAACTTCCGCTCCTAGAGGAATCAAGGTTTTGCCAACGGTCATTTTTTTGTTGAGGGCGATGCTGAACTTGGTATGCTGCAAGTCGGGATATTGTTGGTAGAGATATCCCAACAGGACTTCGGTGTCCGGCATATATTCCAATTCCAATTGGTTGGTTTTGATTTTTTCTGCAATCATTCCGAATGCAACTACACGGATACTTGTAAGCGTCATAAGTTCTAATTTACATATTAGAATTGGAATAATTAGATTTTCACCCCGGCCAGATCAACTTTACCGCGGCGATAAATAATACAACGGTCAGGAGGTATTTGATCATGACGGGATTGAATTTTTTGGCGCCAAGGTATGCGCCCAATGCTCCTCCTGCAATGGTCAGTGGCATGACAATCCACAGTTGCCGGTCGATCTCCACCTGAAAACCATCCGCACCGAGGAACCCCGAGACGGAATTGAAGAAGATAAAAAGCGCTGACACTGCGGCGGTTTCCTTCATATTGGTCCAACCCAACATCAGCAATATCGGGGAAAGGATGATTCCGCCTCCAATCCCGATCAATCCTGAAAAGAAGCCAATCACCAAACCCAAGACAGGTCCCATCCACCACTTTCTTTCCATGGCAGGACGGTCCGAAACAGGGAAAACATTTAAGAACCTGAGAATTGGAAAGAACAATAAGATCCCCAAAATCCTTTTGTACAAAACGGTATCTACCAAAATGCTCCCCCCAAAATACGCAGCTGGAATCGAGAAAATGATCAATGAGATAAACAAAGAAGTCGGAAAAGTGCTTGCCTTCCGAAAGGAAAGAAAGGCCATCATGGACACAAACATGTTCATGATCAAAGCGGTGGGCCGGATTTGCTCCGGGGCAAAGTTCAGCAAAGCCAGCACCATCAGATAGCTGCTCGCACCGCCATGACCCACGGAGGCGTATAAAAACGCCACGATGGGAAGCATGAGGTATAGTATAAATTCATTCAATCCTTCTGTCATACTTTACCATTCATAGATATTGACCTTGGTACCTTTCTCCAAAAACTGCACTTCTTCCCCGACTTCTGCGATGCAGTTGGCGGAGCCATAAGAGATCAGATTAAAGGATTCCTGACCGGGCAGGACGATAACTTTTCCATCCTCAAGTCTGGCTTTGAGGAAAAAAGTGAGGTTGGCATTTTTATCAAAATCTTCTGCCAAAGGGAAATAACCGCTTGGTTTCCAAACCTCTGATTTACCCATCCAAGCCTCGAGACAGGGTTTTACATATTGCTGAAAACAGGTGAGCGTGGAAGCAGGATTTCCCGGCAAGGCAAAGATCCATTGATTTTCCCGCTGTCCTACAAAAAGCGGTTTGCCGGGCTTCTGCTTCACTTTATAGAAAAGCTCTTTTACTCCAGCCTTTCGCAAACCTTCTTTGACATAATCATATTCACCCACTGAAATACCTCCCGATAAAATCAGAATGTCATATTCCCCTAAATAGTCATTGATTATTTCCTGCAGATTTTCAGGTTCATCGATGGCTTTTCCGATTTGGATGGCATGGATTCCAAGCTGATGGAGGTAGGATTCGAGGATGGGTCCATTGGCGTTGTAGATTTTTCCAAACTCCAAAGGCTTGCCGATTTCCTCCAGTTCATCGCCTGTGAGGATGATCCCGACAGCAGGCGGACTGTAAACGGGGATTTTTCCCATTCCGACCGATGCTAACAAACCCACCATTCCGGGTGTAATGGGACTGCCTTTTTTGGCAATGAGGTCTCCGGATTTGTTTTGGGCTCCTTTTGCCCGGAAGTTGGCGCCTTTTCTGAATTTCTCAGGGTCAAAAACCAACTGCCCGTTTTCTGTTTTTACCCATTCCTGAGGGATCACGGTATCAGCACCGGCAGGGACAGGAGCTCCGGTAAAGATGCGGATGGCTTCATTTTGATCCAAAGTCAACACCTCCGGATCTCCGGCTTTGCTTTTGGAGACTGGGCGGAGGTTTCTTATTGGATTGCCTTCCTGCCAACAAATGGCATAGCCATCCATGGCTGAATTGTCAAAAGAAGGAATATCGATAGGGGATAAAATATCCTCTGCCAACACCAAACCTGTGGCAGCGCCGAGGTCAACAAAAATTCTTTTGCCGAGAATCAGGTGGTCGTTGAGGATTTTTTTTGCTTCGCTTACTGAAATCATAAGTATTGGCTAACCGCCGATTTTGATCATGCTGCGGTTTTCGATTTTGTCTGCTTCGGCTTTGAGGTAATCAGGTGAAAACTGTCCCCCTAGCATGGCATGTTTCCGGAAAATGGAAAGCCTGATCAGGGGCAAGATGTCCTCACCTTTGCGAAGCGTCCCCAACAGATCCATTTCCTCTTTTCCAAAAAGACAATTCTTCATTTTGCCATCTGCAGTGATCCGCATCCTGTTGCAGTCGCCACAGAAGTGCTCACTCATCGTGGTGATAAAGGCAAAAGTACCTTCATAACCCACCACTTTATATTTTTTGGCAGTATCATGCACCTGATCCTGTAGCTTGACGACATCCATTTCGGTTTGCACCACCTCGAGCATCTGCTTGGCAGTGATGACTTTTTCACTTTTCCAATGGTTGCCAGAAAAAGGCATAAACTCTATGAAGCGGACGTGAAGCGGAAGCTTTTCTGTAATTCTCACGAAGTCCAAGAGTTCCTTTTCTATGATCCCATTCAGTGCTACTGCATTGATTTTGACGCGGAAGCCATGGTCAAGGAGCAAGAGGATATTTTCCCAAACCTGTTGGAATTGGTTTCTTTTGGTGAGTTTGAAGAAAGTTTCGGGATTTAGGGTGTCGAGGCTGACATTTAGGGATCGGATTCCGGCATCCTTGAAAAGCTGCAAATGCTTGTGAACCAAAACACCGTTGGTGGTGAGGGTGAGTTCGACCGGTAACTTGGAAAGCCGCTGTACAATGTCGGGAAACTCTTTTCTGACCAAAGGTTCGCCACCTGTCAACCTGATTTTTTTCACCCCTAGATCTACAAAGGTTTTGGCGATCTGCTCGATCTCTGAAGTGGACATCAGTTTGGAATTGGGCAGGCACTCGATTTCCTCGTTGGGCATGCAGTAGGCACAACGGAAGTTGCAGCTATCGGTCAGCGAGATCCTGAGGTAATTGTGAATCCTGTTATGTTGGTCAATCAGCTTTTCCAAAAGAGATGTCTTTTTCTGTCAGATTCAAATTTGCCAAGATTTGGTTAGAATAAAAAGGGGTTTTTTTTAAGTAACAAGTACTAAATACCAAGAAAGAGAAGCAAGAGAGTAGGCAGTGACAGTTAGCAGTCGCAGTAGGCAGTTATTAGGATATTTCCCCCTGAGTTGTTGCTTGGTATTTACAGTAAATGAAAATACGATTGCTGTGGCGTCATCCTGAAGGAGGAACGACTGAAGGATCTCATTTTCTTATGAAGAGAC
>NZ_CDSBKL010000329.1:0-4708 GCF_977115555.1 Aquiflexum sp. | reverse complement strand
ACCTAAAATCTGAGGATGGATCATTTGAGAAAACCTTTTCAATGCCGCTTTCTGCTATTGAAGGCAGTTCCCTAAAACAATTTATCGGTTTGAAAAAAGGAGATGTGGTGACATTTGATCCTTCCAAAACCATCAAAGAAAATCTTGCAGACACTGTAGGGGTTACCGACGAGGAAGCCGCCAATCTTAATGGGGATTTTACTTTTACAGTTCAAAACATCAACAGAACTGAATTGGCAGAACTGAACCAAGAGTTTTTTGACAAACTTTTTGGCGAAGGTAAGGTGGATTCAGAAGAAGCGATGAGAAATAAAGTGAAAGAAATTCTTTCAGAAAATTACAACAAAGAACTACGTGTTTTTGGAGAAGAAAAAATCAAAGAAAAACTAATGGCCAATGCCAATATCGATTTGCCGGAAGATTTCTTGAAAGAGTGGTTGTTCAGAGCAAACGAAGGTAAAGTAACCGCTGAGCAGGTAGAGGCTGAGTATCCTCTATATGCCAAGCAATTAACCTGGACATTGATCTCTAATAAAATTGCGAAAGACAATGAAATTCAGGCTGAGCATGCAGATGTCATCGAAAAAACAAAAGAAATGATCCGTGAGCAATTTGCTTCTTCAGGACTTGGTTCTCAGATGGAAGCTAGCATGGACATGTTTGTAGACAATTACCTCAAAGGCAATGAGGGTCAAAACTATATGCAGATGCTGACTTCTGTCCAAAATGAAAAAGTCCTGGATTTCGTTAGGGAAAAAGGAAATTTAAAAGAAGAAGTCATCAAAATCGACAAATTCAAAGAACTGTTAGAAAACTAATTTTTGGATAAAAGCGTTATCAAAAAGTCCTTCTTTAAGGGCTTTTTTTATTTTTGTACAAGACTAAAACAGAAATTATGATAAACAGAGACGAATTCAGAAAATACGCTGTCCACAGCAGGGGAATCAGCGGCAATGCTTTTGACCAATACAACACCTTTGTAGAGAACATGACAAGGTCTGTAATCGAGGAAAGACCTACCAATTTCCGGGAAATCGATGTGTTTTCGAGATTGATTATGGATAGGATCATCTTTTTGGGAACCCAAGTGGATGATTTTATAGCCAACATCATCACAGCCCAATTGTTGTTTTTGGAATCCACCGATCCCAAAAAAGACGTCTTGCTTTATGTCAACAGCCCTGGTGGTTCGGTGACTGCTGGACTTGGTATCTATGACACCATGCAATATATCAATCCTGATGTAGCCACGATCTGTACAGGAATTGCTGCTTCAATGGGGGCTGTATTGCTTGCAGGAGGCGCCAAAGACAAAAGATCTGCCTTGCAACATTCCAGGGTCATGATACACCAGCCTTCAGGTGGCATGCAGGGGCAGTCCAAAGACATGGAAATTTCTCTTAAGCTGATCCTTTCTATGAAGCAGGAACTTTATCAGATATTGGCTGAGCATTCCGGTAAGACTTTTGACGAAATCGAAAGGGACTCTGACAGAGATTATTGGATGAAAGCACCGGAAGCCAAAGAATATGGCTTAATTGATGAAGTATTGATCAAAAAAACTAAATAATGGCACAAGTTACCTGTTCATTTTGCGGAAGAAACAAGAAAGACGTGGACCTGATGGTTTCGGGTATTTCTGCACACATCTGCAATTTCTGTATTGACCAGGCTTATCAGATTCTTGGTGAAGAAGACAAGAACAAGAAAACCACAAAGAATCCTAAGTTTAAGCTCAAAAAACCCAAAGAACTTACCGAATACCTTAACCAATATGTGATCGGTCAGTTTGAAGCCAAAAAAGTCCTTACAGTGGCTGTTTACAACCACTTTAAAAGATTGCTTCAGAAAGGTGAGGAAAATGACGATATCAGGATCGAAAAATCAAATATCATCATGGTAGGTGATACGGGAACAGGTAAAACCTATTTGGCCAAAACATTGGCCAAGGTCTTGGAAGTACCCTTCTGTATCGCTGATGCCACTGTACTTACCGAAGCAGGCTATGTAGGTGAAGACGTAGAAAGTATACTTACGAGATTGCTACAGGCTGCTGATTACAACGTGGAAGCTGCCGAAAAAGGCATTGTCTATATTGACGAAATCGATAAAATCGCCAGAAAATCAGACAACCCTTCAATCACCCGAGATGTCAGCGGCGAAGGGGTGCAGCAGGCTTTGTTGAAGTTATTGGAAGGAACTGTTGTAAATGTTCCCCCTCAGGGAGGAAGAAAACATCCTGACCAAAAAATGATTGCCGTCAATACTGAAAATATCCTTTTCATCTGCGGTGGGGCATTTGATGGTATAGGAAGGCATATTGCCAAAAGACTGAACACCCAACCTATGGGTTTCAGCAAATTTGTAGAAGGCAGACAGGTAGACAGGGCCAACCTGCTACAATATGTCACTGCACAGGATCTCAAATCATTTGGGCTGATTCCTGAATTGATCGGAAGACTTCCAGTTGTGACCCATTTGGATCCGTTGGACAAAGCCACGCTGAAAAGCATTCTGACCGAACCAAAAAACGCCTTGGTCAAGCAGTACAAAAAACTGATCGAAATGGAAGGTGTCAAATTGGTTTTCGAAGAAAGTGGAATCGATTATATCGTAGAGAAAGCCGTAGAATACAACCTTGGTGCAAGGGGCTTACGGTCAATCTGCGAAGCCATCATCACCGATGCGATGTATGAATTGCCTTCCGATGATTCAATCAAAGAATTGGTCATCGACGCAAAATACGCGCAAGAGCAGTTTGACAAGTCTAAGTTCAAAAAACTTCAGGTAGCCTAATGGAGTGATCAGTTTTCAGTGATCAGTTTTAAAAACCGCAGAAGAAACCAAAAGGACTTCTGCGGTTTTTTTTCCAATTCATATCACTGTATTTTTTTCAACTTGTAAGAAAAATGAAAATTTGAGATATAACCCTTTAGGCCAATCTCTAAGGCCTCATTGCCGAAAAAAGAATCTAAGGACAGTTATTCTTCCGTACAAGTAATGGTTGTTAAGAGATTTGTAAAATAATCATGTGAGCAGGACACTATTTGAAAAAAACAACCTGAGATTAAATTTCAAGACTGCCACAAATCATTCTTGCAACAGTATCTGAAGCAGAATTATTCCCAAGCTTTTCTTTGATTTCGGTATAGCCATCTAATATGTCCGCCTTGTGTAAAATATTGGACAGGATCAGGTTCAGTTCCTGACTCAGATTCTCGATGTTATAATCATCCTGAATGAGTTCCGCCACCACTTTTCGGTCGGCGATCAAGTTGACCAAAGAGATAAAAGGTACCCGGATGAGTCTCTTGGCAATGGCATAACTGATGCCGGAGGTTTTGTACACCACCACCTGTGGTACGCGAAACAATGCCGTCTCTAAGGTTGCAGTTCCCGATGTCACAACGGCTGCATTGGCATGGTAAAGCAGGTCGTAGGTCTGCTCATAGATTACTTTGATTCCAGCTTTCAACGCTGGTTCATAGAGTGCTGATCCCAGGTTGGTAACACCAGCGATTACAAATTGTGCATTTGGGAATTTCTTGACCACTTGAAGCATAACCTGCATCATATTGGCCAATTCCTGCTTTCGGCTTCCGGGAAGCAAGGCAATAATTGGACTGTAGCTCAAGTTATTTTTTTGATGAAAAAAGGGATGGGGCTCAAATTTGGCTATTTCATCCAACAGCGGATTCCCAACATATTGGGCTTTGACACCAAACCGTTCAAAAAAGGCAGGTTCAAAAGGAAGAATCGAATACACCTGATCGGTGAATTCCTTGATTTTATAAGCACGCTTTTGGTTCCAAGCCCATACTTTGGGTGGGATATAATAGTGAACAGGGATGTTGTTTTCTTTACCAAAAGCTGCCATTTTCATATTAAATCCCCCATAATCCACCAAAATGAGAATATCAGGTTTGTTTTCAAGGAAATCTTTCTTAACCAAAGAGAGGTATTTTAAGACTTTTCTGAACCCAAAAAGCACTTCTACAAAACCCATTACTGCCACTTCATCATAATGGGCACAAAGAGAAAGACCCTCGTTTTTGGAATAATCTCCCCCCATACCTCGAAAGGTAGCTTTAGGATCCAAGGCCTTGATCGCCCGGATCAGGTTGGAGGCATGGAGGTCTCCGGATCTTTCGCCTGATATGATGTAGTACTTCATGGCTTTTTACCACTGAGGGCACTGAGAACTCAGAGAAAATGAGAAATGAAAAGAGAGTAATGAGTTAAAGATCATAAAATCACCCTCTTTAATCCACCAACCAATTTCTTTTCATTAAAATTAATCAAAAGACCTAATGGATACTTCCCCAATTTCAAATAAGTAATCATTTGAGCTAAATGAATCTCTTTCAATTTTTTGATACTTTTTATTTCAATCACAACAGCATTTTCAACAACCAAATCTAAACGGTAACCACAGTCCAAAAAAATTCCGTCAAAATAAATAGGCAATGCTTTTTCTAATTCAATAGACAATCCAATTGAATTCAATCTATGAAAAAGAAACTTTTGATAAGCACTTTCCAACAATCCTGGACCAAGTTCTTTATGAATATAAATAGATTCCCCAATGATTTTTTTGGTTAATGAATTGATCTCCATGAATATCTCTTTTTACATTTTGAAAAAAAATAAAAAAACCTCTTTAATCTAAGCCCTCTGTGGATAAATAAAAACCTACTAAAGAGCCCCT
>NZ_CDSBKL010000328.1:0-4746 GCF_977115555.1 Aquiflexum sp. | reverse complement strand
GGGACTACAAGAATTTTAACTTTTGCTTCTGTAATGTTGATTTCCCGGATGTCAGCATTCCTTATGCTGTTTTTTTCCTTGTCAAGATGGATCCCAAAAAACCCCATATCCTGGCAGACAGCAGCCCTCATTTCCTCGTCATTTTCTCCGATTCCGGCAGTAAAAACAATGGCATCTAATCCATTCATTGCTGCTGCAAAGGTCCCAATGTATTTTTGGATGCGGTAGGCATAGAGTTCATAAGCAAGTTTGGCGTCTTCATCTCCATCTTTAATAGCCTGTTTTACATCCCTCATGTCGCTGTTTCCACATAGCCCAAGAAGCCCGCTTTTCTTATTCAAAATATCATTGACTTCTTTTGGAGAAAAACCTCTTTCATTGATCAGATGAAAGATGATCGAAGGATCAATATCCCCGCACCGGGTTCCCATCACCAGTCCTCCCATTGGGCCGAGACCCATAGAATGATCTATGGATTTTCCGCCTTTGATAGCGGTCATGCTGCTGCCATTGCCAAGATGGATGGTAATAATCTTGGAATCCGGTATGTTAAGGTACTCATTTGCTTTCCGTGAGACATATTGATGACTGCTTCCATGAAAACCATAGGCCCGAATTCCCATATCTGTGTACATTTCCTTGGGGATTGCAAAACGATAGGCCCTTGGAGGCATGCTTTGATGGAAAGCAGTGTCAAATACTGCTACCTGCTTGGCCAAAGGGAAAATCCTTTCTGCAACAATTATACCCAGCAAATTTGGGGGATTATGCAATGGGGCCAAGGCAAACAATTCCTCTATTTTCTTTTTGACTTCATCTGTGATCAAAGTGGTCGAAGCAAATTGCTCACCCCCGTGGACCACACGGTGCCCGATTGCTTTTACCTCTCCCATATTAGATAGTACGCCATTTTGAGAATCGATCAATAAATCAGTCACAGCCAAGAGCGCTTCTTCATGATCTTTGATTTCTTTTTGGAATTTGAATACCTCTTCAGGCCAATGGATAAATGACTTATGGGTGAGGGTGGAATTGTCCAAACCAATCCTGTCCACCAAACCGCTACATATCGGGGATTCATTTGGCATATCAAAAAGCTGGTATTTTAGCGAACTGCTGCCTGAGTTTAGTACAAGAATTTTCATTTTCAGTAACTGACTTATATTTTCAATCCAAAATTATTTCTACAAAACTCTATTTTAAAATTACTTTTTTCAAGATACTTTCATTCTGAATACCTTGGTATTTACTATAAGGAATAACCCTTTAACCCAATAACCATTAACTATTTCCCAACTTAAATTTTTTTAACCTTTATAGAAGTGCCCTCGGTACTGATCACTTTTATTTTCTCTCCTTGATCAATGAATTCACCTCTTGAATAAGCATCATAGACTTCATCTTCAATGATGACTTTACCGCTTGGCATCAGCCGCGTGTTGGTAATTCCTTCTTTTCCCAAAAGGCTATTTTTGTAGGTAGATGAAGTGTAGCCTTCAGTTCGTTGTTGGGTATTGGCCAAGGCAATGGAGCTGAAAGCACCCCATTTGTTGACCTTTGGTGCCAAAAAGAAAATGAGAGCCAATGCTGCGATGGCAGCCAAAATCACAGTAAGCAAGGCCACAAATAAATCCCCTGCGGGTACAAATGAAAAGTCAAAGGAATCATTTGGGATCATTCCCAGAGTGAGGCCGGTGAGGATTCCCAGGATACCTAAAATTCCAAAAATGCCAAATCCAGGTATTACAAAAATCTCGATTAACAAAAGTATGCAGCCAACAATGAAAACTGCAATTTCCCAATTTTCCGCCAATCCACTGAGATAATAGGGAATAAAATACAGAATAATTGCGGTAATGGAAGCAGCCAAGGGAAAGCCCACTCCCGGTGTCTGTAATTCAAAATAGATTCCTGCAAAAATGATGAGGATCAAAAAACCGCTCACAGCTGGATTTAAAAAGACAGAAATGATAGTTTCAACAGAGGAGGTGGTTTGCTCAATGATCTCATAATCAGAAATTCCCTGCTTGGCAATTACTTCCTCTATGGAATCGACTTCTCCTTCACAAAACCCGTTTTCTATTGCCTCAGAAACTGCGAAAGTGATCACAGAGCCTTTTTTGCTAACACCTTCAATTTCTATTTCTTCGTCTACCATGGCTTCTGCGATTTTGGGGTCTCTTCCTTTGGCCTCTGCAGTGCTCCGCATCATGGACCGCATGTAGGACTGGTATTTGTCAGGCGCAGCTTCGCCTCCGCCACCCATGACCACTGTGGCTGCTCCGATGCTTGCTCCCGGCGCCATATAAATACTGTCACAGGCGATCGAAATCAATGCCCCCGCTGAAGCGGCATCTTTGTTGATCCATACATGAACAGGGATTTCTGATTCCAAAATCATGGTACGGATATCATCAGCATCATTTACTGCGCCTCCGTAGGTATCCATTTCAATAATTACCAACGCAGCAGATTTTTCACGAGCCTCTTCCAAAGCCAATTTAACCTTGCGGTTCATTCTGGGATCGATATCATCGTCAATTTTGAAGACATAGATTTTCTTTTTTTCTGAGGAAAAGCCATCTTGGGAAAACACCGGAGATGACTGAAAAAGGAGAAAAAGGGCTATGGAAATTGATGTTAAAAGAGATTTCATATCATATACTATTTGAGTTTGAATATACCAAATATTCCCTTAACCGCGGCAAACGCTAATTATATCATTGGTTTGTAAGGGAATTCTATTTTGACTTATTTTAAAGCCAAAACATTCCAAATATGATTAAAAGATTCAGCTTGCCAGTTCTATTCATTGCTTTCATGGGAGCCTTTGCAGCCACACAGGCTCAATCGGACCGATGGCAGCAAAAAGTCAAGTACATTATGGATGTCTCCATGGATGTGGAGGAGAACACTTTTAAGGGGACCCAAAAATTACATTATACCAACAATTCTCCTGATACCCTTACCCGGGCATTTTACCACCTTTATTTCAATGCTTTTCAGCCGAACAGCATGATGGATGTACGCTCCAGAACCATATCCGACCCAGATAGAAGGGTAATGGACAGGATTCAGAAGTTATCTCCAAAAGAAATCGGGATACTGAAAGTAAGTAGTCTGGCAATGGATGGGAAAAAGGTTGACTTTGAGCATGTGGAGACAATTTTGGAAGTAAATTTAAATAAACCTATTCTGCCCGGACAGACAGTTGTTTTCGATATGGAATTTGAAGGACAGGTTCCCTTACAGGTAAGAAGGTCAGGAAGGGACAATGCGGAAGGAATCCGATATTCTATGTCACAATGGTATCCTAAAATGGCTGCATACGACAGGAGAGGATGGCATTCCAATCCTTATGTCGGGAGAGAATTTTATGGCAACTTCGGGGATTTTGATGTGAAGATCACTATAGACAAGACATATATCCTAGGTGGAACCGGTTACCTCCAAAATCCCAATGAGATCGGACATGGCTATGAGGACGAGGGGGTGATGGTGCCGTCAGTAAAAGGAAAAACTTTAACCTGGCACTTTTTTGCTCCCAATGTCCACGATTTTATGTGGGCGGCAGATCCAAAATATACCCATGAAAAAGTGAAGATGGAAAATGGTCCGATGGTTCATTTTCTTTATGTCAAAAATGACAAGACAGAAGAGAACTGGGGGAAACTCAAAGGGTATACTGTGGATGCCATCCAATATATGAGCGATAATTTTGGAAAATATCCATATGAGCAATACTCAGTTATCCAAGGTGGAGATGGAGGAATGGAATATCCCATGTCTACTTTGATCACTGGGTATAGAGGACTTCAAAGTTTGGTGGGAGTGACTGTTCATGAGCTTATTCACAGCTGGTATTACGGTGTCCTTGGGTTTAATGAATCTTCGGAGCCATGGCTGGATGAAGGGTTTACAACTTGGGGTACCAGTGTGGTGATGGATGCTGTCTTTTCCAAGCAAAATAAATTTATCCAAGAAGGGACTTATAGGTCTTACTTTAGGCTAGCCAAGGCTGGATATGAAGAGCCATTGACCACCCATGGAGATCACTATAACCTGAATTCAGCCTACGGACCTGGAACATACAACAAAGGAGCTGTTTTTGTAGAGCAACTTGCTTATGTCATAGGAAAGGAAAATTTCGATAAAGCTATGTTGAGGCTTTGGAATGATTGGAAGTATATGCATCCAAATGGCCATGATGTCATCAGGGTAATGGAAAAAACCAGTGGATTGGAATTGGATTGGTATTATGATTATTTTATTGCATCCACCAAAACAATTGATTATGGTGTAAAATCTGTGACCGCAGAAAATAACCAAACCAAAATAACTCTTGAAAGGATTGGCTTAATGCCAATGCCATTGGATGTCGTGGTGACTTATACTGACGGCACACAGGAGATGATCTACTTACCTCTTGTAATACAGCGGGGAAATAAACCTGAGGAAAAAGGAATGCCTGCTAGGATAATGACAGAAAGATGGCCTTGGACCAATTACACGCTGGAAGTTCAGCTAGCAAGGCCTATTTCTTCCATTAAGTCTGTAGAAATAGACCCAAGCCTCAGGCTGGCGGATGTCAATAGAGAAAACAATAAAGTAGAATTGACCACAATGCCAGAAAAAAAGTAATTAAAAAAGCCTTCAAAAGTTGATTCTTTTGAAGGCTTTTTTATCCATGGCTGAGCCATAAAAAAAGGCCGCTCAGCGACCTTTTTAGACAACCACTTAGCCCAC
>NZ_CDSBKL010000327.1:0-4803 GCF_977115555.1 Aquiflexum sp. | reverse complement strand
CGCTGGGCAGTAATGAACAGTGAAAACTGATCCAAATGGTCATTGATGGGATATCCCAGGTTCTCCGGAGTGGTAAATACACCTTTCTCTACCCGGGAAACAAAAATATCCTGCCCTCCAAATCCTCTATGGCCATCTGATGCAAAGAACAATATCTCATTGTTAAAGTAAATAAAAGGGGAAACCTCATCCTTTGAAGTATTGACCTGGGCACCGAGATTTTTTGCTTCAGACCAAGCCCCATTTGGCATTCTTAACGAATACCAAAGGTCTCTTCCTCCAAATCCTCCTCTTCTGTTAGAAGAGAAAAAAAGGATCCTGCCATCTGCGGATAGGGAGGGCTGAGAATCCCAAGAACGTGAGTTTACGGATTTTCCCATATTGGCAGGTCTTTGCCAGGCGTCATTGATTTTGTATGCTATGTAAAGGTCACAGTCACCAAAAGAATCCGGGGTCTCGCAGGAAGAAAAGATAAGTATCTTTCCATCTGCAGAGATGGTACAAGTACCTTCATTATAATTGGTATTGATGATACTGGAAATACTCTCAGGTACGGACCAAAGCTGTTCTTCCTCTGAAAAATTGCTTGTAAACAAATCCTCATGCTCAAAGTTTTTGATTCCATCTCTTTTTACAAAAATTATCCTTTTGCTGTCAGCAGTCAATACCGGAAAATATTGTAGAGGAAACTGATTCAATGGTTCAGGCAACTTCTGCTTTTCTATGGCAAGTGACTTTTCAAGCTGCTGACTGATAAACCTCATCTGGGTAGCAGTTTCTCTGTAGTCTATCCGCTGCTTGAAACTTTGATCCAAAAGAGGATTTGCTTCTGCATACTCGTCCAAAGCCTCCTGAAATCTGCCCATTGCCAAGTAGCAATGGACTTTGAGCCACTTGAATTCTCCTTTGATTTGGTTCTTGGCCTGCTTGCCCCTTGCTTCACCTCTTTCGGCTACATCGATTGCTTCCTGCGGCTTCCCTTTAGTAAGGAGGATTCTTCCCCACTTGATATAGGATTCCAAAAAACTTGCTTCCCTTTGAATAGAGGCTTTATATTTTTCAATTGCCTCATCATACATCCGCTTTTGAACCAATTCATCACCCTCCTGATGCATTTTGATTGCCTTATTGTCAATGATAGAATAGCCCTGACCGAATGAGAAAGAGATGAAAAAAAACAGGGTTAAACTAAGCAGGCTTATCTTCATGGGCTAAGGGATATCCATAAATTTATGTGTTTGTAGCGAAATTTTCCAATTTGGGTTGGATTTTGCGTAGTCAATCACCTTTTTTGTCATGATTTCTTTTTTGCTCCACTCCGGTTGGAGTAGCTTTTGACAGCTTGGTTTTACTTTGGAGGCATGCTCTTCAGCAAATTCAAAATCCGAATTATTGTAGGCAATTACTTTTAGCTCATCTGCTTTTTCATAAATACTAGGATGGGGTTTTTTAAACTTTTTGGGTGAAAAACAAACCCAATCAAATGTCCCTGAAAAGGGATGCGCACCTGAGGTCTCTATGTGAATCCTGAATCCATTTTCCTTTAACATAGCAGTCAATGGACCAAGGTTATACATTAAAGGCTCCCCACCTGTAATCACTACTGTCCTACTAGGAAAGGCCATGGAATCAGATACGATGGCTTCTACAGACAGGAGAGGCCATTTTTCCGCCTCCCAGGATTCTTTGACATCGCACCATACGCAACCTACATCACAGCCTCCTAGGCGGATAAAGTAAGAAGGACTACCTGAAAACGTCCCTTCGCCTTGAATGGTATAAAAGGCTTCCATCACAGGAAGCATGGTTCCTTCCGAAACTTGTAATTTGGTATTTTCCATAATTTTTGATGAAGCGGGTAATTGAACCGCTGGGTAAATAATTGATTTTTGGTCCACAAAGGTAGGCTAAAAATGGAAATATGCTAAGAAACGCAGGAATGGGTATTTGCAAGATTGCAAAAAAAAAACTGAAAAATCCCGGTGAGGACTACGCCTCTCTCTTCATAGAATTTTTTCCATCACAATTCTATAATCCTTCACTTCTCCTTTTTTAATTAAATCCACAATCATAAAACCTCTGTTGATTCCAAAATGGATCATTTTTGAAAACCTGTTTCTGGTTTTGAAAGCCACTTTAAAAAAGCCATGAGTTCTTGCCCATTCCTCTTGCTGATCAGCTAATTTGGTGGCAATGCCTTTTCTCCGATAAGAATCCAAAACCCCACCCATCCAAGAATAAAATACGTCATCACTATACCTCTGATATCCGATCTTGAATCCTACCGGCTTGTCATCTATTGTTGCAATCAAAATCAAATTTTGAACTTGGGAGAGCCTTTCTTCATAGGTATTTTCAGAATATGGCTGAAAAAATTCAGGTACTTCCCTGCTCAGGGCAATAACTTCGGCAATTGTGCCTTCCCTGATTTTAATTTCCATTACAATTCGATTTCCATTTTGATATCACACCTCCCATACTTTCCGCATTCCGGAGGCGTTTCTTTGAAACCGAACTTTCGGTATAGGTTCAAGGCAACCTCCAATTTCGTATTTGAGTAGAGTACAACCTTCTTGGCACCCATGGATTTGGCTTTTTCCAAAATTGATGTCGCTAAAAGATGACCCACCTTTTTCCCCTGTGATTGCGGGACCACAGCCATTTTTATCATTTCAAATATCCCTTCGTCTGATTTAGACAGGCCAACTGTACCGATAATTTCTTCTCCTTCTTTGGCGAAAAGAATCGCTCCGCCACTATTTATAATTACTTCTTCGGGATTTTCAAGCTGATGGATATCAAACGGTTCCAATGAAAAATATTTTTCGACCCATTCTTTATTTATTCTTTCAAAATGAGACTGAAGTTCGGGGGAATAATCAATGATTTGGACCATTTTATAAGAAATTTGTTTTGAAAGATTTGAGATTAGTTCAACTGAAACGATCAGCTATAAAAATAAGAAAAGCCCGATTGGTTTCCCAATCAGGCTTTTCTTATTTCATTCTATGCGCTGAAAGAATTTAAGAAAACTTATTTTACGATATAGCCTAAAAATTAAGCTGTACTTGCTTTCCGATTTTATCCTTTTGCTCAAGTTCCAGCAATTTGGATTTTCTCCAAATCCCTCCCGAATATCCTGTCAGTTGACCATATTGGCCTACTATTCTGTGGCATGGAAGCATAATCAATATCGGGTTTGCTCCGATTGCTGTACCTACTGCCCTCACTGCTCCAGGATTCCCGAGGTTATTTGCAATTTTTTGATAGGAGACTGTTTGTCCAAAAGGAATTTTATTTACTTCCATCCATACTTTATGCTGGAAATCGGTACCCCCAAGCGCTACAGGAACATCAAAGGTCTTTAGTTTACCTTTAAAATATAGCCCAAGCTGTATCCAGACATCCATCAAAACTCCATCAAAAGAATCATTTGTAAGTTCCTCTTCAGTAAATTTCAAACTTACCAAATATCCGTCCCAAACTTCTGCCCTTACATTTCCAAGTGGGGTCTCCAATACTGAATATTCTATCATATTTACTGATCGTTTAAGGTTATTACTCCATTAGTCAATAAACATTCCTGTAATCTTAAACATACAACGATATAAAACCCAATTTGTCTTACAAAATCCTCTTTTATTTAAAAAACAATTAAAAATTTGGGGTAATTGAATATAGTCTAAAATAACAATTAAAATAACAAGTTTCCCAAAATAATATCTCAAAAATTTCAGACTATCATCAGTCGAAACTTCCAGACTTCTCTTATCGACCTGATATCCACTTCAAAAGGTTTAAAAATCGGATTGGAGGAACAAAGTAACAGTTTTTCATTTTCTTTGACTGTATTGTATACAATTTTAAAGGTGACACCTTCAGACTCAGTCAAAACAACATATTTCTCACCATCCTTTATCCTAGTCCAATCATCGACATATTCACAAACGATCCAAGCGCCATCAGGAATTGGCAGCATAGAATCTCCGTCAATCTGAAAAACACGGTATTTTTTATCCTGCGGCAAAAAAGGAAGTGAAAACCGCGGCAGGTCACCGATAAAATCAGGATCAGAAAACCCAGCCAGATAGCTCGCTTTAACTTTTTGGGAAACCACCTCGATCAATTCTTTTCCGTCAGCATCCACAGTTGTTGCTAAAACCCGAAGGTTTTTCCCTTTTAAAAAGCGGTCAGTATCCAACATTTCTCTTAGTTTGTATTCAGAAAGTTCCTCAAGGTTTTTCCTAAGGAGCAAATCGGTGGAAACTCCGAGATAATCCGCAATGAGAAGCAGGGTTTCCAAAGGGGGATTGATGTTCAATTCATATCCTGCAAGCTTGGATCTACTGATTCCGATAGAAGCAGCCATCGTTTCCTGTGTGATGGATTTCCTTTTCCTAAGAACTTTAATATTGGCGCTCAGGTACATTTTGATAGAGTTTATCTGAAAATTATGCCTTGGGTTTCTTTCCAAAAATAACATTATTGTTAAAATTGTAGGCATTTTTTTGATGATATTTTAAACAATCTGAAAAAATGCCCAAAAAAAAGCCCCGCTATGAAGCGAGGCTCGTACCAGGAGCGGGAATCGAACCCGCACGGGATTGCTCCCACAAGATTTTAAGTCTTGCGTGTCTACCTATTCCACCATCCCGGCATTCTCTAACGTGATTAGAGATTTCAAAATTACCGAAAACAACAAAGCCCTTCTTCAAGGGCCTTTTTGAGCGAGAGACGAGATTCGAACTCGCGACCCCGACCTTGGCAAGGTCGTGCTCTACCAACTGAGCTACTCTCGCAATA
>NZ_CDSBKL010000326.1:0-4808 GCF_977115555.1 Aquiflexum sp. | reverse complement strand
AAGGACAAGCGACAAGATATGATGATGAAATGGATGCTGTATTTGCTAAATTCAAAGCAGAAGGCATCAACCACCTGATATTGGATTTCCGATACAATGGAGGTGGCAGTTTGTCAAGCGCTGTAAACCTTGCAAGTTTGATAGCCCCAGGAGTGAAAAGCAATGACGTTTTCTCAAAAAATAAGTTTAATTCCTTTCTTTCAGGTTTTCCAGCATTCCAAAACTTATTAATCAATTTTGAAAGTAAACCAGAAAATCTTGGACCTATTTTGTCAGGAAATAGAATATACGTCATTACTTCTTCTAGGACAGCTTCAGCAAGCGAATTGATCATCAATGGACTCAAACCTTACATGGATGTGTTTTTGGTCGGTGGCTTGACCTATGGCAAAAACGTTGGATCGTATGCAATTGAAGATGAAGAAAATCCATCAAATAAATATGGACTACTTCCAATTGCATTCCAATCATTCAACAAAAACGACCAGTCTGATTACGCTTCAGGATTCCAGCCAAACATTCAAGGCAACGAACTTTCACAACCTACCTTATTGCCGTTGGGCGACACGAATGAATTTCTGTTGAAACTGACTTTGGAACAAATTACAGGAACCCCATCTTCTGGCCGACTTAATCTGATTGACAGAGTTGACCTTGGCAGTTCTATAGAAAACCAGACAAGATTCGGTAAATTGATTGATGATCAGATGAAATTTAAACTGAAACAATAAAATACAAACTCAGCTCCTTCTCCCGGAAGGAGCTTTTTTTTGACAATGCCACTCCATTAATAGAAATGATGGAATAAAACCTGTCAAATTGTCGGTATTTTTTTAATTTCGCAGTCCAAAGTAAATAATCCATGGAAAATATCATCAAAGATATAGATATCCTCAGTCCGGAAGAGGCACAGGCAACTGATTACAAAACCACCGAAGAAGTCAATACCGGCAAGCAAAAAAAGCTTTACATAGAATCTTATGGCTGCCAGATGAACTTTTCAGACTCCGAAATCGTGGCTTCCATCATGAAGGACAACGGTTACGACACCACTTCTGACTTCGAGCAGGCGGATGTAATTTTTTTGAATACCTGTTCCATCAGGGACAAGGCCGAACAGACGGTCCGCAAAAGACTCAGCCAATTCAATACACTCAAGAAAAATAAGCCCGAACTGACAGTCGGAGTCCTTGGCTGTATGGCAGAAAGATTGAAGGAAAAATTCCTTGAGGAAGAGAAAATCGTCGATGTCGTTGTCGGCCCTGATGCATACAGAGACCTTCCAAATTTGGTGACCGGAGCAGAATTCGGCAATAAAGGAGTCAACACTTTCCTTTCAAGAGAAGAAACTTATGCGGACATCTCGCCTGTCAGACTCAACTCCAATGGCGTGAATGCCATGATCTCGATCATGAGAGGCTGTGACAATATGTGCTCTTTCTGTGTGGTGCCATTTACAAGAGGAAGGGAAAGAAGCCGTGATCCATATTCAATAGTCAGCGAAGCAAGAGATCTTTTCAATCAGGGTTATAGAGAAGTGATGCTTTTAGGTCAAAATGTAGACAGCTACAAATGGTCTCCTGAAGAAAACAACAAAGCCAGGCTGAGTAAAAAAGAAGATGAAGTATCAGAAGTAGTGCATTTCCATCAATTGTTGGAGATGGTGGCACAGGTCAACCCATTACTTAGGATTCGTTTCTCCACTTCCCATCCAAAAGACATTACCGATGCAGTTTTGTTCACCATCAAAAAGTATGACAATATCTGCAAATACATACACCTGCCGGTCCAAAGTGGGAATTCAAGAATTCTTGACCTGATGAACAGGACCTATGACAGAGATTGGTACCTGGAGAGAGTAAGTAAAATCAGGGAAATCCTTGGGGAAGAGTGTGGGATATCATCCGATATGATCACAGGATTTTGTAGCGAAACAGAGGAAGAACATCAGGATACGCTGACGCTGATGGATATTGTGAAGTATGATTTTTCATACATGTTTTTCTATTCCGAGCGCCCGGGAACATTGGCTGCCAAAAAGTTTGCAGATGACATTCCTCTTGAAATAAAGAAAAGAAGATTGGCTGAAATCATCGAAAAACAAAGTCAACTATCCTATGAAAGAAATAAACTTGACTTGGGAAAAATCCAGGAAATCTTGATAGAAGGGACATCCAAAAGGTCAAATGAGCAGCTTAAAGGAAAAAATTCCGCCAACAAGGTGGTGATTATTCCTGACGGGCCATACCAAAAAGGAGACTATGTCATGGTAAAAATTACCGATTGCTCACCGGCAACATTGTTTGGAGAAGTTGTTTCCTGATTTTCAAGACGCTAAAATGATCACAAACTCAGAGATCCAAAGTATAAAACAGCGGTTTGGCATTATTGGAAACAGCCCTTTGCTGAATCATGCCATACAAGTAGCCATGCAGGCCTCACCTACTGACATGACTGTGTTGATCACAGGAGAAAGCGGTAGCGGAAAGGAATCATTTTCAAAGATCATTCACTCCCTTAGCCTTAGGAAGCACGGCAAATTCATCGCTATAAACTGTGGAGCAATTCCGGAAGGAACAATTGATTCAGAGCTTTTTGGCCATGAAAAAGGGTCATTTACCGGTGCACATGAAGCAAGGAAAGGATATTTTGAGGTAACAGATGGTGGTTCCATTTTTCTAGATGAAATAGGGGAAATGCCTCTAGGAACGCAAGCAAGGCTCTTAAGGGTTTTGGAAAATGGGGAGTTTATAAAAGTAGGTTCCTCCAAAGTATTGAAAACCAACGTCCGCGTCATTGCCGCCACGAATGTCAACCTGATCAAAGCAGTGGAAAAAGGGGAATTCAGGGAAGACCTCTATTACAGGTTGAATACTGTGCCTATCTATGTACCGCCTTTGAGAGAAAGAGGAGATGATGTCGTGATGTTATTCAGGAAATTCACAACTGATTTTTCAGAACGGTACAAAGTGAAGCCGATTTCACTGGATGATGCTGCCAAGAAATTATTGGTAAAATTCCCTTTTCCGGGAAATATCCGACAACTTAAAAACATTGCAGAGCAAATCTCTTTATTGGAAGAGAACAGGGAAGTAGACGCTGCAACATTGTCAAAATACCTCCCGACGGACCAAAGCCGACTTCCTGCTTTGACCGGCAGCTCAGGTGGATCCAATGAATTTACAGATTTTTCAGAAAGAGAAATTCTGTACAAGGTCCTTTTTGATATGAAAAGGGATATGAATGAACTCAAAAAAATGGTACTTGAGGCTTTCCAATCCGGTGGTCTCAACCCCAACATCATGAGCAAACATCAGAATCTTTTTGACGATTTGGAGCCAGCTTCTTCCTTTGAAGAGAAAAAGCCCCCCACGGCTCCATCCCATGTTCCATTGGTGATAGACCATCAAAAACAGCCTGAGGAAATGGATGGTTATGATGATGACTCCATTGAAGACATCATCCATGAGGAGGATGACAATTCACTTTCTTTGGAGAAAAAAGAGAAAGAAATGATCCTAAAAGCACTTAGAAAACACAACAATAAAAGAAAATACGCCGCAAGTGATCTAGGGATATCCGAAAGAACGTTATATAGAAAAATCAAACAGTATGACATCGAGTAGTAAACCCAGAAGCTTATTCTTGTTATTGCTTCCCATATTGTTGCTACAGGGATGTGCGATCAATTATAGCTTTACCGGAACCAATATTAATTATGAATTGACAAAGACATTTTCGGTAGAAAATTTCTTCAATGATTCCGGAGGCGGTCCTGCCAATATGGAGCAGCTATTCACTGAATCGCTCAAGGAGTTTTATCAGCGAAATACCCAGCTTGAATTGGTTAGGAACAACGGAGATATACAATTTCTTGGTGCGATTAAACGCTACGCGATCACACCTCAAGCGACTGTGACAAGTACAGATCCTAATCTACCGGATAGAGCAGGCCAGATGCGGTTAACCATTTCAATTGAAGTGGAATACTTAAATACTGTAAATGAGGAAGAAAATCTCAAGCGGACTTTCTCTTTCTTCAAAGATTATGATCCTAGGACCACCTCCATTCTTCAAGTGGAAAGTCAGTTAATAGAAGAGATTTTCCAGAATATTATTCAGGACATTTTTACAGCCACCGTTGCCAATTGGTAAAAATCACTAAATTGGAATCAATTCAAAATTCGATACCGTGAACAGCCAACAACTAATATCAATTCTGAAAGTCGGCAATACACTTCAAAAAGAGGATATTGCCCAACTGATCAAATTGCACGAAAGCTTTCCGTTTTTTCAGATCCCAAAAGTTTTGCTCGCCAAATATGAATTTGAAAAATCAGGCGGAAAATCAAAAGACATCCTTCCATTTGCTTCAATGACCAGCCCTGACAGGGCTTGGCTCAAATTGATGGTTGAATCTGACCTGCCATTTCGGTTTTTGGAAAATAAGATTGAGGAAAATATAGAGGCTTTTACCACTTCAAGGCATGTCCCCCAAAAATCAATAGTATTGGAGGGATTTGAAAAATCTTTGATACCCGAACCTTCAAAAGAAACTGATCCTGAAATAAGGGCCAAAATCCTCAAGAAATTGGAGGAAAACCTTAATAGTAGGAAAGATAAAATAGTGACTCCCAAAATTGAGAAACCGGAATCATCGCCAAAACCTAAAAAAAGAAGGGTAAATGACGATTTGATTGAAAACATCAGAAAAAGGGAGAAAAAGGAAATCCTTGATGAAAAGAAAAAAGAACAAATCGATTTGATCAAAGCTTTCAGCAAAAAAGAAATCAAATTGGCCACGCTCA
>NZ_CDSBKL010000325.1:0-4821 GCF_977115555.1 Aquiflexum sp. | reverse complement strand
TCCTTTGTTAGAGAACTTTATTGCATTGCTTAGAAGGTTTCGGATGATCAGCTGGAGTAAGTCTTGGTCCACAAGCGCAATTTCCTCAATGATATTGATTGTTATCGTTATTTCTTTGGAGTTGGCCTGATATTGCAAGAGTTCTAAACAAGGTCTGATTATTTTTTTGATATTGGTAGGAAGCAATTGCACTTTAAAACCTTCCATTTGAGATTTTGACCAGCTTAGAATATTGTCAATATTTTCATACAAGCCATCTACATTTCTCTTGAGAATATGAGAAATCCCGTCAAACTCTTCCCTGCTGAGTTCCTGAGAATGCATTAGGTCCAATACGCCTTTCAATTGGGAAACAGGACTTTTCAGGTCATGTCCAAGAATCGAAAGAATTCTGTTTTTACTCCTATTTGATTCTGTCAGTTCAACGGATTTCTTCTGCAATTCCACTTTTTGTTCTTCTAGAAGAGAGCGCTTAATATGAAGCCGACTATTGGCATTCTTCATTCTTTTAAGCAAAATACCCAACCAAACTAAAAGGGAGATTGATACTGCAGAAAAAAACAAAAAAAGGAGTAAAATTTTGTTGAAACTTTTTATTTCAAGCTCATTTAAGGAATTCTGAACCTTGAGGTAATTGATTTCTGCATCCGATTTTTCAACCTCAAATTTTGCCTGCAACAATTCCATTCTTTCTTTATCCAATGCAGCTTCTCTCTTGGAATTGAGTTCAGTATATGCCTTTTGGTATTCGAATGCTATTGGAATGTTTCCTTTTTTGTCATAAATCTGAATGAGGGTTTTGTAAGTTTCTATCAAATCATCCAAAAATCCATTTTCTTCTGAAATTATGAGTCCCCTTTTCAAATATTCTATTGCTTTGGAAGTGTTTCCCTTGATAAAATAAGCATTTCCCAATCTGTGCAATACAGTTGCTTCCGATGTTTTGATTTGCTCAGGAGTTGAAATTTCCAGAGAATGTTCATAACTCTCAATGGCTTTATCCACCTCTCCCTTTGAGAGTAGGATATCACCCATCACCCGATAAGTAAAAGTTATGTTATACTTTTCTCCAAATTTTTCATTGTAATCGATCGCTTCATTCGCAAACAAATAGGCAGAATCCAATTCGCCTTTAATGGAATAATTAAGGGCCAGGTTGTTAAGGCTTCTAATAATCAGATAAGGATCATTTTTTGCTTTGCCATATCCATAAGCCTCTCTAAAATTCTTGATGGCCTCATCATATAATTCTTGCCGGTAAAATAAAGAACCGAGATTATTCAAAGCCATTCCAAGTTCAGTTTTGTAATCCTTAGACATGGCAATCAAATAGCTGTCCTTAGAATACCGGAATGCTTTATCCCAAACGCCCAATCTGTAATATATCCAACCAAGATTCCCTTTTGCCCGACTGATTTGAAGGGTATCATTGAGCTCAGAGGCCAGTTCTTCGGCTCTTTGTCCCCAAATCAAGGCCTGCTGCAAATCTTTTTCTCTTGTCAAAAATGTCAAACGATTCAAAGCACTCAATCTGTCTTCTCGGGATACTTGGTGTGAAAGGAGGCTGTTCAAGCTATCTATCTCATTACTCTGAGCAAAAAGGTCCCAAAACAAACCGGATAGCAGGAAAATAAACACAATTGATTTATTCATTAAGAAAAATTGTTTTCGATGATCTAAACAGCCTTAATATTAGTAAAAAAATATGGACTACCCAACCCTTGAAGTTTTCATTTTCCGGAGCTTCTGAATGCAATTGGATCAGCAGGTGAAATTGGATAATTAAGTGCATAGCCATCAATTCCGATTTCACCCAATACCCTGAGTCCTGACACATGAGGTGCGGCCATAGAGGTGCCGGTTTCATACCTATATTTGCCACCCAAAGCGGTTGAATATACATTTACTCCTGGTGCTGCAAATTTAATCGGGAATCCATAATGAGAAAACCAGGCAAACTTGTCCAAAGCATCAATTGCCGAAACCGTAATCGTATAGGTTCCTGCAACTCTGGCAGGACTGAAAGAATTGGCTGGAAGCCTAGAGTTTCCTGAAGCTATCACCATCCATATCTTTTTTTCTTCAGATGCATTGAGCACGGCATCGTCCAAAGCCCTGCTCCTATCAAATCCTCCAAAACTCAAATTGGCAACATCACCCGGAATCCCTTTTTTACCAACGTGGTCTATTCCGGCTATCATACCTGAATAGGAATATTGGGCAAAAGGACCAAAAAATATTTTCACAGGAACTAAGGGGACCCCAGCGGCAACACCCACTACTCCGAAGAAATTATCCAAAGCTCCTATTGTCCCTGCTACATGCGTACCATGACCATGTTCATCTATAAAGCAAAACTTTTTGTCAACGGGATGATAGGCATCAAAGGCTTTTTCAATACATACATTAAGATCAGGATGGTCAAGTTGGATTCCCGTATCTACTACATAAACAGAATTTTTACCGGAATATGCAAAAGGACCTCCCACCCTTTTGATTCCCCAAGGAATGATTTGGGTATTGATAGGATCAGAGTCACCGTTGGCCAATGGTTTTACAGGAAACTCGCCTAACATCCCGCCCCTATCCTGTTCTACATATTTTACCAAAGGATCATTTTTTATTTGCTCCAACTTGGCTTTGTCAAATTTGGCACAAAACCCATTTAAGACTGAGGAATAAACCCGCTGTATGCTATCCTCAGCTATCCTGTATTTAGCCAATAAATTGATTGCTTCTCTCCTCATCGAAACCTCCATTGACGCTACATCGGTATGGATTAACCTACCGGAAATCTTTTCTTCATGAAAAACAACAATGTACTGATCCTCAATAGGAACAGTATTTGCAAAGGAAGAAAAATCTAATTTTTGGATGGGTTCTGTATCCGCTGTTTCTTCCTGTGAACAAGAAAAAAGGATGGTAGAAGCAAAAATTATAATGAGCGGGAAAGCCTGAATAGACCTCATATAACTGACTTGGGCTTGGAATTAATGTTAATTTTCCAAAAATGTAATCATTTTTTTCATATCAATTGGATCGTTTGGATCAAGTTTATTTTCTTTTATAAATTCTTTCAATCCATCACTTCTATTTCCTGCCCATTCCTTCAGTCCGGTGCTGTTGGTTTTGATTTCAACGCTCTGCATTCCCTTCAATTTGTAGTACTTAATATCGTGTCGAAAAGTATCATATTGTGGTCCGGAATAGCCATCCCGCTGCCCGCTAGGCCTGATCAAAGTCTTCTTATGGGAGGCAATGTATTTTTCACCTTCCTTTTCATAAAGGATCTCTACTACCTGAGGCTTTCCTTGTAAGTATTCTAATTTGAAAATCCTTTTTTCCTCTCCTGAAACTTCTATCCATTCCCAATTTCTAAGCAAAAGTGGCTCGGAATCTTCCCCTCCGGTCTGTATATAAACTTCATTCTTTTCCAATAAAATATTAAATGGTATCTCATTGTAATCCTTCCCGTCTTTCAGACCAATTTTCCCCAGAGGAGGAATGTCAAACAAAAAGGGAGTACCAACCAATCCATCACTTTTGGGATTGATCCTAAAAGTACCGAGGTATTTGGGTTCAGGGCCTTTCAAAGACTGTACAGTCTGACTTTGGACAGAATTGGAAATACCCATTCCAAAACCAAAAACTATCAAGATGAGGGACAAACTTTTCATTATTCACTTTTTGAATGGAATATAACCCAAATTACCTAAACAATTCCCAATTATAAAATCCTTCTGCTCTCCGATTATATAATTACTTTTGCAGCATGAAAGAAACCATCCTCTCACTCTCCCCACAGCATTGGGAAGATTATGAACTGATTGATACCGGTGGATTTGAAAAACTGGAAAGGTTTGGGAATTATATCCTCAGCCGTCCGGAGCCCCAGGCGATTTGGGACAAAAGCATGAATGAACATGAATGGAGGGAAATGGCAGATGCGCATTTTGCTAAGGAAAAGAACAATCCCGAAAAGGGCCAATGGAATGAACTGAAGAAGATTCCCCACAATTGGCAAGTCAAATATCAAAATCCGGATGGGTTGAAAATGAAGCTCAACCTGGCGATGACTTCTTTCAAACATATCGGACTTTTTCCTGAGCAGGCAGTAAATTGGGATTACATTTCTGATACGCTGAAGAGCTTTCCGGTTAAAAACCCTAAAGTTCTAAACTTATTCGCTTACACCGGTGCCGCTTCAGTAGCGGCAAAAGCCTGCGGCGCAGATGTCACTCATCTGGATTCTGTCAAGCAAGTAGTCACTTGGTCCAAACACAATATGGAATCTTCTGGGCAGGATGGAATCCGTTGGATTGTGGACGACGCCATGAAGTTTATAAGGAGGGAAGTCCGTCGAGGAAATAAATATCATGGTATCATCCTTGATCCTCCTGCCTATGGACGTGGTCCTGATGGCGAAAAATGGATTTTGGAAGAACAGATCAATGAAATGCTCAAACTTTGCGCCGAACTTCTTGAGCCTGATCACCACTTCCTGATTCTCAATATGTATTCTCTCAGCTTCAGCTCGATGATCGCTGCCAACCTTGTCAAATCCAACTTCAAAGAAGTCAACAATGCCGAACATGGCGAGTTATACCTAGTAGATCGCTATAAAAAGAACTTGCCGCTGGGGATTTTCTTTAGGTTTAGGAGTTAGTAGTTGTAGTTGTTGTAATGGTTGTAGTTGTTGTAATTGTTGTCTGCTTCGCGTTGTCAGGTTCTCGGGTTATCAAGTTCTCGAATCCGGCATTCTCAATTCAGAATTATGAATTAAGAATTTCTCTCGTCTCAAATCTCCCATCTAATAAATGA
>NZ_CDSBKL010000324.1:0-4821 GCF_977115555.1 Aquiflexum sp. | reverse complement strand
TCCAAAAACCTGATTGGTGAAAGGCCTCCACAAGGGATGATCGACCTGTATTCCAATGACAAACAGGTTAGTGCGGAAACACCTCCCACCTACCTTGTCCATGCCAAAAATGATCCTGTCAAAATTGAAAATTCTTACCTTTTTGAAGCGGCGCTGAAACAAAACAATGTTTCTGTGGCACATACTTATTTTGAGGAGGGCGGTCATGGTTTTGGTATGGTCAATCCGACTTCTGAAGTCCGGTGGATGGATGATGTCGAAAAATGGATGAAGGCCTTGTAAGGGCCTTTTTTCATTTCTGTCCCAGAATTTTCCAGTTTCAAAACAAAGGATTGAAAAAACACGGGTTAAATCTTTAACTTTTGGAAAATACCAAAACCCAAACCACTATGAAAAAAATTTTCACATTACTCTTTTTGACCTGCACATTCCTTCCATCCTTCGCACAGATCAATGCCAAGTTGATGCGCTATATGGATGTATCCGATTCCCAGATTGCTTTTGTTTTTGGCGGTGATATCTGGACAGTTCCCAAGGAAGGAGGGATGGCCACCCAACTTACAAGATCTCCAGGCGAGGAATCTTGGCCAAGGTTTTCTCCTGACGGAAAATCCATCGCTTTTTCAGCGAGCTACAATGGCAACCTTGATGTCTTTATGATGCCTGTAAATGGAGGAATCCCAACCCGGGTGACGTATAAGTCTTTTCCTGACCGCATGATAGACTGGCATCCTGATGGGAAACAGTTACTTTTTGCATCTACCGGTGAATTGGGTGGAAGACGACTTTTGAACCAGTTTTTCTTGGTCAATAAAGAAGGTGGGTTTCCTGAGAAGCTGCCTTTGCCTTATGGAGAATTGGCGAGTTTTTCACCTGATGGAAAGCAGTTGGCTTACATCACCAAAATCACCGAAAATTATCCTTTCAAAAGAATCCGGAGCGGTAACAATTCAGACATCCTGATCTATGACATGACTTCCAAAAAGGTTGAAAATGTCACCAACAGGATAGCTATAGACGGAAAGCCTGCTTGGTCGGGTACTACGGTTTATTTTCTTTCGGATGATAATCCTGACATGCGATTGAATATCTGGGCTTATGATACCAAGACCAAGGCATTGGCTCAGCTTACCAATTTCAAGGATTTTGACATTTCATACCTTTCTGCAAGTGATAAGGATTTGGTTTTTGAAATGGGGGGAGACTTGTACCTGATGGACCTTGCTACCAAAAACTACAAAAAAGTAGATGTTCACGTGGTCAGTGACCTATCTGTTGAAATGGCCCAACAAAAAGATGTGAGCAAAAGTATCGCCAATATGACCGTTTCACCGGATGCCAAAAGGGTAGTCTTTCAGGCAAGGGGAGAGTTGTTCAATGTTCCTTCAAAGGAAGGCTTCACCCTCAACATGACCCAATCAAGCGGTGCTTTGGACCACAGTCCGGCTTGGTCTCCTGATGGCAAATCGGTAGCTTATTGGAGTGACCAGTCCGGGGAATATGAGATTTACCTCCAAAATTCCCAAGGGAATCAGGAGGCGAAGAAATTGACCGACCGAAAAGGCGGATTTGGTTATACTTTACATTGGTCTCCGGATAGCAAAAAAATTGCTTTCATTGATGAAAAACATGACATCTCCATAGTGGATGCTGTTTCGGGTCAGATCAAAAAAGCCGGGAATACCTATTGGGTAATCGGCCATGGCGGTGCACCGGGTTTTCCGATCAGTTGGTCGCCTGATTCCAAATATGTTACTTTCCCCATAGGACTCGAAAATGCTAATACAGCCATTTTCATATATGATGTCGATGCAAATAAGTTGACACAGGCCACATCAGGGTATTATTCTGATGATTCTCCGACATTTAGTAAAGACGGCAAATACCTCTTTTTCCAGACCAACAGGAATATGGAACCTGTTTACTCAGCTTTGGGTGACGGTACATGGGTCTATCCCAATGCGACCCAAATCGGTGCAATCAGCCTTAACAAATCTGTAGCTTCCCTTTTGGCTCCAAAAAATGATACCATTACAGTCGCAGCTGACAAGAAACCTGATGACAAGAAACCTGAAGAAAAGAAAGCCAATGGAGTTCAAGTAGCCATAGATTTTGATGGATTGGAATCGAGGTTGGTAATATTGCCAGTCAAGCCAGGCAATTTTGGTAAAATGACAGCCATAGATGACAAACTGGTTTTTCTGCGGTATCCAAGAACGGGTTCGGGAGAAAATGGATCTACTTTGATGTTTTATGATGTCAAGGAGAGGGAGGAAAAAACCATTTTGGACAAAGTAAACAACTTCGTAGTTTCCGCCGACGGCAAATCCATTTTGGTATCAAGTAACGGCCAATATGGAATCATCGCTGCCAATGCAGCCCAAAAAATGGAAAAGCCAATTCCGACCAATGGCCTTGTCATGAATTGGGTAGCAAGGGAAGAATGGAACCAGATTTTCAACGACACCTGGAGAAGGTACAGGGATTTCTTTTACGATCCCAACATGCAGGGTGTGGATTGGAACGATATGAGGAAGCGTTATGGAGCCTTGATCAAAGATGCAAGATCCCGGTGGGACATCACCAATATCCAATCCAACATGCAGGCAGAACTTGCCGCAGGCCATACCTATACCAATGGCGGTGATGTAGAATCAGTGACGCCATTGATGACGGGATTTCTTGGAATCGAGTGGGCAAAAGACGGAGACCGATATAAAATAAAGAGGATTGTAAAACCAGCTTCCTGGAATACCGAAGTCAGGTCGCCTTTTGACCGATCTGGGGTAGAGGTAAAAGAAGGAGATTATATCCTCGCAGTCAATGGCATCAAACTCGATCCCAACAAAGATCCCTATGCGGCATTTGAAGGTTTGAGCGGAAAGACCGTTTCCTTGACAGTGGGTCAGAAAAACGGCAATTCGGAATCAAGCAAAGACGTAGTGATTACCTGTCTTTCACCGGGAGAAGAAGCCAACCTGAGATACCTGGAATGGCTTGAAAACAACCGAAAAATGGTCGAAAAACTTTCCGACGGACAGCTTGGATACGTCTATATGTCCAATACGGCAGGTGACGGACAGCGGGAATTGGTCAGCATGTATTATGGCCAACTGGACAAAAAAGGATTTATCATCGATGAAAGATTCAATGGCGGCGGTCAGTTGGCAGACAGATTTTTGGAATTGTTGCAAAGGCCTGTAACCTATAACCTGCATTGGAGACATGGCCGTGACCATACCAACCCGATCAAAGCCAATACCGGCCCGATGGGCATGTTGATCAACGGGTGGGCAGGTTCCGGAGGAGATGGATTGCCGTGGGCATTCAAAGTCCTGAATGCCGGGCCTATTGTCGGTGAAAATACCCTTGGCATTTTGGTGGGACCGGCCACAGGACACCAACTGATAGATGGCGGAGGAATCACCGTTCCGGATGCAAGACTCTATGACAATGCCGGGCATTGGTTTTGGGAAGGAGAGGGTGTAAGTCCTGATATCCTCGTGTGGGATGATCCTAACCTGATGATGCAGGGCAGAGATCCACAGATGGAAAGGGTGGTACAGGAAGTGCTGAAACTCATTCCTTCCAATCCATCCAAAATGACACCTGCTCCGGCCTATGAGGACAGGACGGCCAAAGGAATGAAGAAGAAGTAAGATAAAATACCCATTAATTGGGAGTTAAACTGAGGGTTGCTGCTTGTGAAGACACAAGCAGGGGCTTGGAAGTAATGTTAAAATTCCCATCCCAATTCCGGCAAGTTCTCTTCTTGCCGGAATTGGGATTATTTTTCTATAAGGTCTCCCTTCCTTTTTGGTAAAGATTTTTGGATTATTGGCAAATAATCATTTAAGCCTAATTTTTTTTCCAATAAATTCAAATCAATAATCCAAAAATTGATTTTCATATGTTGTCAGAAGAAGAAAAAGAACTTATCAGAATAAGGGAAACTTGCCGGTTTGAAGTCAGGGAAAAACTTCAAAATGAAGCTGACAAAAAGTTAGGATGGGGGAAAGTGATTTATTTTTTCAACAGCAAACTCGGCCTTTGGATCTTGTCCGCTGTTTTTCTCTCCGGTGGGGTGGTGGCCTATGATGATTATAAAGAGAAAAAGGAAGACAAAAAATCCCGAACTGAATTGGTGGAAAAACTCGATTTGGAAATCAGCTATAAATTCAATCGGGTGATATATTTTATCGATGAACTCAGTGACAAAAAAGGAGAGGGCGCCCAGATTCTAGTCACTGCCAGCATTGATGATGTCCGGGAAATCGCCTTGGGTTTGGATAAATCCTCGGGTAAAAAAGGAGATTACCTCAATGGGGATTTTCAGAATTGGAGCCTTTTGGCACTGATGGTCGAGCTCAGGAGGCAATTGGGAAAGTCGGGAATAAAGGATACTGAACTGGATCAGGTGATTACCCATATGACTGATCTTCCCGCGTTTTTTGAAGGCAAGAACATTGACTATGCCAATATTCCTGCGATCAAAAAACTGATCAGGGAGCATCTGATTTTGTCCCGATGGGAAAATCAGGGTTTTGCTTTATAGTGGTCAAACCAACTGAGGATGGCAGCCACTTTGCTCACCAACATACTTGGCTTATCTACCAATCCATGCGAAGCATTGGGGATTCTGACCATGGCTGTTTCGACTTCCTGCAGTTTCAATGCCGCATAATATTGCTCAGATTCCCCGATGGGTGTCCTAAAGTCTGATTCTCCTGTCAGCAACATGGTCGGGGTTTTGACATTGCCGACCAAGGAAATCGGGGAGCGCTTCATATAATTTTCGGTTTCTTCCCAAGGTTTTCCCGG
>NZ_CDSBKL010000323.1:0-4883 GCF_977115555.1 Aquiflexum sp. | reverse complement strand
GTGAACGACAATGGAGGGCGGAAATGATTACAATGACAGAGAAGAAATCTTCTCAAAAAGGGTGAAAGCAGGTAAGAGAACTTACTTTTTTGATGTTAAATCAACAAAATCAAACGACTATTACCTTACTATTACTGAAAGTAAAAGAAGAATGCAGGGCGATACTTTCGTTTTTGAAAAGCACAAGATCTTTCTTTACAAAGAAGATTTCGGGAAGTTCATTGAAGCATTACAGGGTGCTGTGGACCATGTCAAGAATGATCTGATGCCTGAAGTGGATTTTTCCCAATACGATGTCGAGGAATCCGAAACTGAATTAGATGACGAGCTAAAGTGGGAATAACACTGATTTTTTAAATTTAAAGGAAAAAGAACCTTTCTTAATGGATTTTAAGCTGTTTGACTCATTCCATACGGTGACATACCATTGTGAATGTTTCTTTTTCCTATCTTTCATTTTAATATGAAAAAGCCTGTCATTTTCCTCGTATTTTTTTTAGCAATTCTTTTTACAATTGGTTGGTATTTTTCAAACATCACCTTTTATTTTATATTTTCTTTGGTCCTGGCCGCTATCCTTCGACCTCTGACCAACAGGATAAACTCATTCCATGTCATAGGTCAACATACACCGAGGTGGCTTGCGATTATATTTTCTTTTGGCTTGGTGCTGACTTTAATTTTCCTGATAAGCCTCCTTTTTATTCCTCTGATTAGTGCTCAGATACATGTGATTTCCTCCTATGACCTTGATTACCTATATGAGCAGATCCAAAATCCTGTTGGAAAAATTGAAGATTTATTGATTAAATATGAAATAGTAAAAAGTGACCCGGGTTTTTTGATCCTTCAGGTTAGGGAAACACTCATCTCCAGTTTTGGGTCAATCAATTATCAGGGTGTGGTCAATACCATTGTAAATACTACAAGTTCTTTCTTGGTCGGAATTATAGCAGTAAGTTTTATTTCTTTTTTTCTTTTGCTTGAAAATGGCCTTTTGAGAAGGAATATCATGGATCTCATTCCCAATTCATATTTTGAATTATCCGTTTCGACATTCAATAAAGTAGAAAGATTACTTTCCAATTATCTTGTAGCCCTTTTGATTCAAATCACCTGTATATTTTCATTGGCTGCCATTGGGCTTACTTTGATGGAAATAGATTATGCCTTGACCATTGCCATGTTTGCGGCTGTAGCCAATTTGATTCCTTATGCAGGGCCAATTTTGGGTGCCACATTTGGGGTGATTGTAGGTCTTTCCACCGGGAATTTTGAGAATTCCAATGAGATTACTTTTATGGTCATCAAAATCCTTTCAGTTTTTGGCGTGGTCCAATTGACCGACAATATAATCTTACAGCCATTGATTTTCTCCAAATCTGTAAAAGCACATCCGCTTGAAATTTTTGTGATTATCTTTGCCGGTGCGAAAATCGCCGGTATCCTAGGAATGATCTTTGCCATTCCGGTTTACACCATTTTCAGGGTATCCATACTGGAATTTTACCGAGGATACCGAGAGTACCGAATCTTTAAAATGTAAAAAAAATCTTAAATGGCTTTACAATGTGGCATCGTTGGCCTACCCAACGTTGGAAAATCAACCTTATTCAATGCACTTTCAGCTGCCAAAGCTGAAGCAGCAAACTTTCCTTTTTGTACCATAGAACCAAATGTCGGAGTAGTAACAGTTCCGGATACGAGATTGACCGTCTTGGAAAAGCTTGTAAATCCCAACCGTGTAGTACCCACAGTCATTGAGTTTGTGGACATTGCAGGCTTGGTCAAAGGAGCAAGCAAAGGTGAGGGTTTGGGAAATAAATTTCTTGCAAATATCAGGGAGGTAGATGCTGTCATCCATGTGATCCGTTGCTTTGAGGATGAAAATATTGTCCATGTGGCAGGTGGCGTGGATCCTGAATTTGACAAAGAAGTCATCGACACAGAGCTACAGCTCAAAGATTTGGAATCAATCGATAAAAAAATTGCAAGGATTGAGAAAATCGCCAAATCCGGAGACGCACGGGCAAGAAAAGACCTTGAAGTCCTCCAGACATTCAAATCAGAACTTGAAGCCGGAAAAAACGCACGGGCAGTTTCCATTGATAAAGAGGAATTTGAAGCAGTAAGAGACCTTCACCTTCTCACCATCAAGCCTGTGCTTTATGTTGCCAATGTGGATGAAAAAAGTCTGTTGACAGGCAATAAATACGTCGACCAATTGAAAGAAAAAGTGAAGGAGGAGCATGCAGATGTCATCATTCTTTGTGCTGCCATTGAGTCACAGATAGCCGAACTAGATGATGCAGAAGAAAAAGCAATGTTTTTGGGGGAATACGGTTTGGATGAAAGCGGACTCAACAAATTGATATCAGGAGCATATAAATTATTGGATTTGATTACTTATTTTACGGCTGGTGTTCAAGAAGTAAGAGCTTGGACCATCAAAAAAGGATGGAAAGCTCCTCAAGCTGCAGGGGTTATTCATACTGATTTTGAAAGAGGATTTATCAAAGCGGAAGTAATTAAACTTTCCGACTATGAAAACTTCAAATCTGAAGCCGGATGTCGGGAAAATGGAAAAATATCGATTGAAGGCAAAGAATACGTCGTTCAAGACGGAGATATCATGCATTTTAGATTCAATGTATAACAAATTTCATGAAATTAATTTGTACTTTTGCAAGACCGTGAAAATTACAAATTAACGATTAATGACCAAGTTTAAATAATTGTTTCATTTCTATTTTTAATAAACCCGTGAGAATAAGATTAATATTTTCGTTAAAAAACAAAGGTGCTTATTTACCTTTCCATCATCAGTACATCTTGGCTCAATTCTTAAAAGGATTGATCGTAAAAGGTGGCAAGGAAGAATTTTTTAACTACAATTACTTCAATTTCTCTGGTCTTAAAGGTCAGACCAAAGTAAGTCGAAGTGGACTTCACTACTACTCGAGCTTAGTCACTCTAGTGCTTTCATCACCCAATGAAGAATTCATGGACTATTTGCTGGAGCAGGTATTCGAAACTCCTAAAATTGAGTTAGGAAACCTCATCCTTTCCCCTGAGTACACCGAGCAAGAAATCGAACCAACGCTTGAAGTATCAAACAAATTTGTTTGTATTTCTCCCTTGGTATTGCTTACTCCTGCCTTCAATGATGAATCAGGAAAAAGATTTATCAACCCAGACACAGATGAATTTTCTGATCTGCTTTATGAATCTACCTTGACAAGAATGGAAAGATCAGGATGGTACAACCAAGAACAAATGGAATCCTTCTACAAATTCCAAGTTGTACCTGACATGAATTATGTAAATAAGTTGAGAGAGCAGCAAAAGAAATTTGCTAGAATCTACTCCGTTTATGACATGGATGTCAAGTATGAAGTTAGAGGTTATACATTACCTTTTACTTTATATGCAGCTCCAGAAGTACAGGACTTCGTGTTTAAGTGTGGCTTGGGTGCGTTTACCCACAAAGGATTTGGTATGCTAGACCTTGCAAACCATGCTCCTAACCAACGCGCAGAACCATACAAGTTCAAAAGAGAAGGTTTCATCCCTTACAAAGCCCAGGATAGACCCAAATCCGGGGATTCAGCGGAAGAACAAGAGGAACTTTAAAAACAAAAAAACCGGCTTAAAGCCGGTTTTTTTGTTTTAAGCTAAAATTATTGAAAGCAGAATAGTCTTCAATTTATCTCTAAACGGACAATATTCATCAAAAACGACCCCCAAATATTAACACCAGTTTCTGTCTGGAAAATAATATAAACATCTTCCTTTCCTGAAATCTCTTCAATGTCTATTCCGAAATCGAACCACTTTTTTGTGCTATTTTTCGGCCTGTTTTCTTCACTGACAACCTGAGATTTTCCTATGATCCTGCCGTCAACATTGAGAAGACCGATATAAAAAAAAACAAGCCCAAATAAAAAATCCCCTCGGGGTAAGGGGATTATTCAAATGGATATGGAGTTGATTTAGAATTTCAAAGATAACCCGAGAATCAGTTGTTGGAACTTGAAGTCACCATCTCCTTTAAATATATTATCTATATTGACGGTCTGTCCATTGAGCACCCGCTCATACCTAAGGTCAAGACCCACATTTCCAAGATTAAGCCCAACGCCAAATTGGTAGCCTGCATTGAATTTTTCATAGTCAAAATCCCTAAGTTCATCTTCTAGGTAATAATGGAAGGAAGGCCCGCCAAAAACCGACACTACAGAACCTAGAAGATTGACCCCAACCAAAACAGGTGCATCTAATCTCCTGGTCTGCAATTGAACCAAATTGACTTCCGATTTGAGATTGGTATAATTCAACTCAGGCCTGATGTAAATTGGTCCTGCATTGATTTTTCCAAAAATACCCAAATGATAGCCAAGGTTATTTTTTGGATCTCCCCAGATTGCTTCAGCATCTTTGAAATACTGACCGTTTGAATTGTAATTCAAGCCTCCTTTGATTCCAAATCCTCCACCTGTTTGGGAGAAAGCCGATTGGTACATTACTACCAAGGCAAAAACGAGTGCGCCTGCTTTTAATGTAGTCTTCATAATAGTTGGTTTATGTGAATTTTAATTTTCTTGGAGGCAAATAATTAAACGATTGACGCTTATACGACATTACTTCCAATAGCATTTGCCAATATTTGCGAACATATTGATCTGATTTGCTGTTATTAAACGTATATGTGGCGGGTTCTTGTATAATTTTAAATTTGATCAATGACTTTCTTATTTAAGTCTATTGTAAACAGAAACCGACATTCAGGAATTTCAATTCTCCAAAATCATGCCCCTTTCAAAATCAATATCTAAATCTGGTAATTCTATTATGGAAATTTCAAAAAAAATCCTCCTTTTGGT
>NZ_CDSBKL010000322.1:0-4884 GCF_977115555.1 Aquiflexum sp. | reverse complement strand
TATGCCGCCGAGGACCAAAAGTTCTTGGAGCACAATGGCTTTGACTGGAAAGCAATGGAAGAGGCTTGGGAGAAAAACAAAAAAGGAAAACGCATCAAAGGCGCGAGCACCATCAGTCAGCAAACTGCCAAAAACGTTTTTCTTTGGCCATCAAGAAACCTCGTCAGAAAAGGATTGGAAGCTTATTTTACTTTTTTGATAGAATTGATTTGGTCCAAAGAGCGGATCATGGAAGTCTACCTCAATGTAATCGAAATGGGACCGGGCATCTATGGCATCGAAGCGGCCTCACAGACTTTCTATAACCGTCCGGCCTCCAAACTCACCCGTCAGCAGGCGGCCATGATTGCGGCAGTCCTTCCCAATCCCATCCGATGGTCACCGGCAAAACCAACCGGCTATATCCGTGGCAGGCAATCCTGGATTTTGAGACAGATGAATAACCTTGCCCCGATAGGGTTTGGGAGTTGAGAATTCATCACATCAACTTCAACACTTCTTCGATATATTCCCTGCTGTTAGAAAGCCTTGGGACTTTGTTTTGACCTCCCAATTTTCCTTTTGATTTCAACCATTTTTCGAAAATCCCTTCTTCCACAAAATGGATTTTAGGGGCTGTCAATGCAAGATCTTTGTACCGCTTGGCATCGTAATCTGAATTAACCTCCCGGAGGCTTTGGTCCAATTTCGCTAAAAACGCATCCTTATCCTTTGGCATGTTTTTAAATTCTATGACCCACTCGTGCGCACCTTTGCTTTTGGAATCCCCAAAATATACAGGGGCTGCAGTGTAATTGGTGATGGTGGCATTGGTAGCCTCAGAAGCAATCTGCACCGCTTTATCGGCATTTTCTACAATCACCTCTTCCCCAAAAGCATTGATAAAGTGCTTTGTTCTTCCTGAGATTTTGATGCGGTAGGGTGAGGTATTCGTAAACTTGATTGTATCACCGATAGCATATCTCCAAAGTCCGCCATTGGTGGTAATCAGCATCGCATAATTTTTTCCTACTTCCACCGCAGAAAGAGGAATCGCGTTGGATGGTTCTTTAAGGTTATCCTCCATCGGGATAAATTCATAAAAAATCCCATAATCCAACATCAGTAACAGTTCATCAGATTCTTTTTGGTCTTGGATTCCAAAGAAGCCTTCAGAGGCATTATATGTTTCGACATACCTCATTTTTGGAGATGGAATCAATTCTTTGAATAAGTTGCGGTATGGTCCAAAGGCAACAGCACCATGAAAAAACACTTCCAGATTAGGCCATACTTCCAAAATGTTTTTTGCTTTTTTGAGTTCAAGGATTCTTTGCAAAAGAACAATGGTCCAGGTCGGGACACCCGAAATACTTACGACATTTTCATCCATTACTTCTTCCGCCATCCTTTCGATCTTGGCCTCCCACTCACTCATGAGGGCAACATCAAGACTCGGTGTTCTGGCAAACTGCACCCAAAGCGGCAAGTTGTGGGTAATCACTGCAGAAATGTCCCCCACCTGGATTTCACTTTGTCCATCATAAGGATTCTTGGAAAGACTCCCACCGATACTCAGGCCTTTCCCTGTAAATAACTTACTGTCCGGATAATTGCTTACATAAAGGGAAAGCATGTCCTTTCCTCCTTTGAAATGACAATCTTCCAGGGATTCTTCCGAAACCGGGATGAATTTACTCCTGCTTGAGGTGGTCCCGGAGGATTTTGAAAACCATATGATCTCAGAAGGCCAAAGAACATTTTGGGTCCCCTTCATGGTCTTTTCAATGTAGGGCTTTATCTCTTCGTAAGTATGGATAGGTACATTTTTTACAAAATCTCCGTAGGAACGGATTTTGGAAAACTTATACTTTTTGCCAAATTCAGTATTCTTTGCATTCTCAAGAAGTTCTGTCAATAGCTTTTCCTGAACTTCGATAGGGTTTGTTTTAAAATTTTCGATCTGACCTATCCTGTTTTTAAAAATCCAGGTCATAAAAGTATTGACAACTTCCATCAGTTAAAAACTTTGCGTTTGAGTACAAATTGCTGCCCTAAATAAACCCTTCTCACCTGCTCATCCGCTGCAAGTTCTTCGGCTGAACCTGCTTTGAGGAGTTTCCCCTCAAACATCAAATAAGCCCTGTCTGTGATAGAAAGCGTCTCGTTGACATTGTGGTCGGTGATAAGAATCCCAATATTTTTTGTTTTCAGCTTGGCGACGATTCCCTGGATTTCCTCCACGGCAATTGGATCGACACCCGCAAAAGGCTCATCCAACAACACAAATTTCGGATCGACAGCCAATGCACGGGCGATTTCAGTTCTCCTCCTTTCTCCTCCGGAAAGCACCATACCGAGATTCTTTCTGACATGAGTCAAACTGAACTCCTCCAAAAGCGTCTCCATTTTCTCTTTTCTTTCTGCCTTGGATTTGTTGGTCATTTCTAAGACGGCCATGATATTTTCTTCCACGGATAATTTCCTGAAGACAGATGCTTCCTGAGCAAGGTAACCGATACCCAATTTGGCTCTTTTGTACATGGGCAATTTGGTGATGTTTTGGTCTTCCAAAAAGATCTCCCCTTCATTGGGTTGGATGAGTCCAACAATCATGTAAAAAGAAGTTGTCTTACCTGCACCGTTTGGACCAAGCAATCCAACGATTTCTCCCTGATGTACTTCCACGGAAATGTCATTGACCACCTTTCGGCCTTTGTATATTTTAATAAGGTTGTCTGCCCTCAGTTTCATCATCAATCAAATTTTATGTCTTTCACGTACAGTTGCAAGCTACTGTTATTCCTAAAAGTATTCTCCCGGATTTCAAATGCCAAATCAAAACGCATTTTTCGATTCAACATCTTGTAGATGATCTCATCGGGATAAATATTTTTGTCAGCCATTCCAAATGCAATACAAACAGGTTTGGTTTCCTGACCGTCTTGAACCACATTGAATCTCAGGTGTTTGTCTTTTAAAACCCTTACATCTTCGGCATACACCTGATTGACGCAGAATATCGGTTCTGGATTGCCAGGACCAAAAGGTGCCATCTGTTTGAGTATGTTGAAAAACCTGTAATTGATTTGATCCAAGAGGATTTCGTCATCGACCTCAAGGACAGGTTTCATGTGTATCTCGTCGATCCTTGCACTGACCACTTTCTCAAAACGCTCCTGAAAAGCCGGTACATTAGCCACCGAAAGGGTCAATCCTGCCGCATATTTGTGCCCTCCAAACTGCTCCAAAAGATCGCTGCATTCACTGATGGCTTCGTAGATATCAAAGTCAAAAACCGAACGGGCACTTCCCGTTGCTTTACTGTTGGACTCGGTGAGGATGATCGTTGGACGGTAATATTTCTCTATACAGCGTGAGGCCACAATTCCGATTACACCTTTGTGCCAATCTTCTTTGAACAAAACGGTGGTCTTCCTATGGCTGATTTCCTCCATTCCCTGAATCATGCTAAGTGCTTCCTTGGTGATGTTTTCATCAAAGTTTTTGCGGGCGGCATTGACTGTATCCACGATCTCAGCCCTTGCTAAAGCATCTTCCAAGTCATCTGAGATCAATAATTCTACGGAGGCTTTGGCATGTTCCAACCTTCCGGAGGCATTGATCCTTGGGCCGATTTTAAACACAATATCCGAAATCTCTATTTCCTTTTCAATTTTACTTCGGAGAATCAAAGCTTTCAATCCTGGTCTTGGGTTGTTGTTGATCTTTTCTATGCCATAAAAAGTAAGAATTCTGTTTTCGCCTGTGATCGGAACTATATCAGCCGCGATGCTGACTGCCAATAAGTCAAGATAGGCCATGACCTTTGCCGGGTCATCATTTCTATAAGCAGAAAAGGCCTGCACCAATTTAAACCCGACCCCGCAACCGCTCAATTCCTTGTAAGGATATTCGCAATCATTTCTTTTGGGATCCAAAATAGCCACCGCCGGAGGCAAAATATCTCCCGGAGTATGGTGGTCGCAGATGATAAAATCAACGCCGAGTTCTTTGGCCAAGGCTACCTTCTCTATCGCTTTGATCCCACAATCCAGGGAAACCACCAAACTGAAATTGTTTTCTGCGGCAAAACGAACTCCCTTTTCAGAAATGCCATATCCTTCTTTGTACCTGTCTGGAATATAAAAACTGACATGGGAATAAAACTGCTTCAAGAATCCATAAAACATCGCCACGGAGGTAGTGCCGTCTACATCATAATCTCCATATACCAGGATTTTCTCTTCTTTTTGGATGGCCAAAGCAAGTCTTTCCACAGCCTTGTCCATATCCTTCATCAGGTATGGATCATGCAATTTATCAGGATCGGGTCTGAAAAAATCTTTGGCTTTTTGGAAAGTATCCACCCCGCGGTTGACAAGCATATTTGCCAAAGTCTGATTGAGGTTGATTTCTTTCCCCAGAGATTCCACGGCTTTAGGATCTGCTTTTTCTCTGATTATCCATTTATACTCCATTTGGCTAAATTACTAAAGTGTTTGCCTTTAATACCGAAGCTGTTGCCAAATATTTAGGAAAATTAACAACAGAAAGTCTTTAAAACGCAAAAAGCCCAATTCCTAAATCGGAATTGGGCTTTAAAATTAAATTCTTTCATTAATTCATTGCTACCAACTTGACATCCAAAGTGACATCGTCATAGATCAGCTTGTCTGCCAAATCTTCGAAATAACTTCCTGATCTGTATTTGATATCATATTTGGTCCTGTCAAAAGTGATGGTACCGGTTGCAGTGATTTTATTGCCGGCCACTTCCACTTTAGCAGGAAAAGTCACAGGGGCGGTGACACCTTTGATGGTCAGGTCACCTGTGATTTCGTAGTCTTTTCCGTTTGAGGTTTTTGCCTGCTTGATGACAAAAGTTGATTTATTGAATTTGGC
>NZ_CDSBKL010000321.1:0-4889 GCF_977115555.1 Aquiflexum sp. | reverse complement strand
ACCGTTTTCCAAATTTCAAATCTACTTGCCGAACCCGCCTTGATTTCTACAGAAATAGTTGGCAAAGGCAAACCCATCATTCTGATCCACGGCATGGCCTGTGCACCTGAAGTGTGGGATGAATTTGTGGAAAAATACCAAGATAAAAACGAACTCCATTTGGTAAGGATCAAAGGATTTGGAAACGCTGAAAAAGGAGAAGCTAACCACTACCTCGAGGAAGTCAAAAATGAATTGATCTCCTATGTCAGAGATAATAAATTGAATAAGCCTACAATAATAGGACATAGCATGGGGGGATTTTTGGGACTTTGGGCTGCAGCTGAAGCACCGGAACTTTTTGGGAAAATAGTATCTGTCGATGGTGTTCCTTATTTTCCGGTTTTGGTTATGCCCGGAATCACAGCAGAGACTGCCAAGGCAGTCTCCAATCAAATGACTTCCGCCATGTCAAATATGTCTCCTGAGGCCAAAAAAGCAAATCAGGAAATGATGATTGCATCCATGATTGCCACTGAAGAAAAGCGTCCTAAGGTAGTCGAAATGGGAATAAACAGCAATCCAACTGTAATAGGACAGGCTTATGGAGAAATGTACACCACCGATATCAGACCGTTGATGGGAAAAATAAAAGTCCCTGTCCTGATTTTTGGTTCATGGGCGGCATATGAAATGTATGGATCAACAAAAGAAACTGTAACGATTGGATACCAAGATCAAATCAAGGACATACCAAACTCCAAATTGCTTGTAGCAGAAAAAGCCTATCATTTTGTGTTTTATGACGAGCCGGATTGGTTCTATTCAGAGTTGGATGAATTTCTAAATTGATTTGCAAGTCAAAGAAAATTGGCCTTTACAATTAACTCTTTTCCACTTATATAAAAAAACAGGCGATTTAGGCAATTAACTTAACCAAAGCGCCTTTAGTCCGTTGTAAAGGCAGATAACAATGACCCAATAATTCCTACTGCTCATACGGAGAGTAAGGCTTTTCTTGAAGTTTAGTTGATACCTTCTGTCATTGTATATAAATAAGGGGGCCAAAAGCCCCTTTATTGTTTTTTAAATACCAGACAGGTACGGTTAGGAAGGTAGATTTGAAGTTGCTGGTTTTTACCTGTTTGATAAATTGGATCACCTTCAATCCTGTCAAATCCACCAAAAATTTTGTCATCGGAGTCCAATATTATTTTGTATTTGCCTTTACTTGGAACCTTAAATTCAAACCCAAAATAGGATTCCGAAACATGAAAGCAAAAAGCGAAAATCAGCCCTGCCCTTTCAAATACAAGGATTTTTTTGTCAGGATCAAGGTGAAGTTGATTTGCAGGAGGAGAAGCCAAAACCTGATAATCGGTGACCAATTTGACCATGGCTTTGTCCCATTCAAATAAATCATGGTACCTAAGGTGGTCGGTATCCACCAATGACCACTGCCTTCGGGCATATTGGTAGCTCCAGTCATTTCCTTTCCTTGGAAAATCTATCCACTCAGGATGTCCGAATTCATTTCCAATAAAATTAAGATAACCTTCACCGCCCAAGGCAATTGTAATCATCCGGATCATTTTATGCAATGCCACTCCCCTGTCCACCACTAGACTGGATTGTAATTTAGACATACTTGAATACATTTCTTTGTCCATCAGCCAAAAAGCGATAGACTTATCCCCTACCAATGCCTGATCGTGGGATTCAGCATAAGCTATCGTCTTCTCTATGGCAGGACGGTTGGTGAGTTCATGCCACATATTGAAAAGATCCCAATGCTCATCGGGTTGATGTTTCAAAGTTTTGATCCAAAAATCCGGAATACCCATCGCCAATCTATAGTCAAAACCTATTCCTCCCTCTTCTATTTTGCGGCAAAGACCGGGCATTCCAGTCACTTCTTCGGCAATTGAAATGGCATTATGAGAAAAATCATGAATCAGTTGATTGGCCAATTGAAGGTAAATCACAGCATCCAAATCCACCCCATCATCAAAGTATTTATTGAGATTATCAAAAGAAATATTGCCATGGTGAAGATAAATGATCGATGTTACACCATCCCACCTGAATCCGTCAAAATGGAATTCCTCAAGCCAATACCTTACATTGGAAAGCAGGAAATGTTTCACTTCCAACTTACCATAGTCAAACAGTTTTGAATCCCATCCCTCATGGTATCCCCTGCCACCAGGATGGAAGTATTGATGATCCGAACCGTCAAATTCATTGAGACCTTCAAACACATTCTTGACTGCATGGGAGTGAACAAGGTCCATAATGACAGATATCCCCATTTTGTGCGCTTTATTGATGAGGAATTTCAATTCCTCAGGTGTACCAAAGCGAGAAGTGGGGCAAAAGAAATTGGAAACGTGATACCCAAATGAGCCATAATAGGGATGCTCCATAATAGCCATCATCTGTATGGTATTGTAACCGGCAGCTTTTATCCTCGGAAGAATGTTTTCAGCGAATTCTAGATAGGTGCCAACACCTAGTTTTTCTTGGGCCATTCCGACATGACACTCATAGATCAGAGGTTGTTTCAGGTTGTCGGTAGGATCAAAACTTTGGTCTGTCCAGGTAAATTGTCTCTCAGGAAACCAAAGCTGACCTGTAAAATCATGGGTAGTTTCATCTTGGATTACCCTTCTTATAAAAGCAGGAATCCGGTCCAAAGCACCGTTTTCCCCCTCAATATGCACCTTAACTTTGCTTTGATGAACAAATGAATTTTTGTATTCTTCATAGGGTAAAAATATCTCCCAATCCCCTCTGTGGTCTTTTTTCATAGGGTGGCTATACCTGTTCCAATGGTTAAAATCTCCCATCAAGAACAGTTTGAAAGCTTTTGGGGCCCATTCACGGTACACCCAACCTTTTCTAAAAGTGTCAAAATGAATACCATAATATTCATGTGCCCTTGCAAATTCTAAAAGGCTGCCATAATCGTAATTTATGAATTGGATGGTGGCAAGATACCTTTCATAACGCTTTTGGATATCCTCTGCATGTGCCTCGAGCCAGGGAGAGTCCTTGATTATCTGTAAAATTTCAGGATTATTCACGAAAAACAGGTTTGTAATTTTCTAATTTAAATAATATTCGTTCGTCAAACCAATTGTCGGACCATTAAAAATAATAAGAGTATCCTCAATGTTATACCTTGGGCTTTAGGACACTTTATCGGATGAGGATACTAGTCCACAGACAATAATCCACAGTCCAAAATTTGATACTCCCCTGCCCTTGTTTACCTAGTTTAAAAGTAGAAAGGTGCTCAATATTGAAATATTGAAAACAGGACTAAGAGGAAAGATGACAGGATTTTATTGAATGAAGAAAAACACCATGGTAGCGGCTAAAGAATAGCCTAAAAGGAATGAAAAAAATATAGGAGCGCTTAATGAGAATTTACTATACTCCGGAAAATTTTTATGGTTATATACATGACTGATTTTCCTGAGGTATTTTTCCGGATAAATGGACAAAAAGAATAACCCATAAGTAATGGTTAAAAGGGCAAGAGAAAACAATGTGTCCATAAATTGCATTTTGAATGCACAAATATAACATTCAAATCAATTGAAGGAAAAAAATATTAAAATAACTTTACCTTAATGTTAAGATAATGTTACTTAATCGGGTTGTTTCAAAGACGATTCTCTTACTACCAAATTGGTTTTGAGTTCCAAGGTCGCTTGATTTTCCAAATCATGGTTTTGAATCAGTTCAATAAGAAGCTTGACTGACTTGATTCCCATATTATATCCATGTTGGTCAACAGAACTTAATCCAGGGCTAACTACTTCTGCAAGCTTCCAATTACTGAAACCCATCACCCCGACTTGTTCAGGGATAGTATATCCTGATTCCTTAAGATATTTGATCACGCCCAAAGCCACAAGGTCCGTAATACAGAAAATTGCATCAGGTGGGTTAGGACTTTCCATCAGTTCTTTGGCAAAATCATAACCTTCTTGTTCACTGATTGCAATGCAGGATTTAATCCAATTTGAGGAAGTTTGCATGTTGTTGTCAGTCAAAGCTTTGAAATACCCTTGAAATCTTTCGTTGGCATTTTTGACATTTTCTCTTCCACGAAGGTGTGCAATTCTCTTATATCCCTGTTTTATCAAATGACCCACCGCATTGTAAGCCCCTTCCAAATCATCAACAGTGACTTTTGGAGTATCTAGTTTGTCTGTGATTTTATCAAATTGAACTACCGGTTTTCCCTCCGAAATGAAATCCAATAAATGGTCTCCTTCTAAAGTTTCATTTGAAATCGAAATTAAAAGACCGTCAACACTTGAAGCCAGCATCGCACGGCAAGCAATTTTTTCATCATGAAGCAAATCATTTGACTGGCTAACCAATACATTGTAACCATATTTTTTTGCTTCATCTATGACACCACTAATGACAGTTGAAAAAAAATGGTGAACCAATTCCGGAACAATCAATCCGATATTGAATGTTCGGCTTTTTCTGAAATTCACTGCCAAAAAATTGGGGACATAATTGTGGGCTTCCGCATATTCTTTTACGGCCCTAATGGTATCTTTTGCTATATCGGGATGCTCTTTTAATGCCCGAGAAGCAGTAGAAACAGAAATTCCAAGTTCTTTGGCGATGTCTTTTAAAGTTAACTTTTTCTTCTCAGTCATTGGATAATTTGGGTATATACTAATATTAATGTCTTTGGAGAATAATTCCTACATCTTGATACTTGAATTAGTACCTTTTGTTTAATTACCCGCTAAAAAAGATAGATAAGAAATATTGGAAGGTTACCACTGCAAAAAAGAAAAAAAGGTAAGTGAATAAAAAAATAAGATATATACTATTGAAAATCAATAATATATATCCATAAATCTAAACTTATTTGA
>NZ_CDSBKL010000320.1:0-4919 GCF_977115555.1 Aquiflexum sp. | reverse complement strand
ATTTGAGTTTCAAAGAGATTAAAGAATATTTTGGGGACTTGGAAAAATTTGAAAAAGTGCCTGTATATGGGTTTGACCCTATAATGGGCTCTTCTTATTTTGAATATTTTGATAAGGGAAAAATGAATATCCTTTGGTTTGAAGATGAAAACAGTCTGTACCAAAAATACAATTACGCTTTAGACCAAGGATTAGGTGGTGTGGCGATTTGGGGACTTGGTTACGACGAAGGATATGTTGAATTATGGGATGCTTTAGGAGCGGCGATGGTAAAGGTGGATACTGTGATTGTCTCCAAAAAACCCTCAGAATCAGAAAAAGAATCATATAGGGATAGATTTTGGACAGCCAAGGCTTTTGGGACTGTTTTGCTGATTTTTATGGTCATAGGGGTGATAATTGGTATTTTTCTCCTTGCAAGGAAGAAGTAAAAAAAGGTTTAAATCTCTTTGCATGAAATGATAGGTTGGGTTTTGGTCTACATTTAGCGAACCAATGCTTTATAAATTCTCTTCATTAATAGCCCCCATCACATCCGCCTCTTTCTCCAAAACAGCATCTTCATTGACATTCAGACCGCCTTTTCCCGCAAAGACGGGATCCCCGCTTGGCTGCGACATTTGACGCGTAGGCTTAACCCTTCCCTGTTTCTGCTGCACTACATGCCATGCTTCATGGGGGAGGTGCTTTTCTTGTCCCGATGCAATGTGGATTTCGGTGCCTTGGGCATATGCATGGGCTTGAAGGCTAGCAGGTTTATCAGAATTGTAATGCACCTTGACATCATCCATGGAGTATCCCGAAAGATTCTCAATCCCTGATTTAAGGTTATCAGGCAGGCCTGTATTATTTTCTTGCTTTTGGATAGTTTCAAACTTGCCTTGAAGAGGTTCTTCTTCCTCAAGTGACATTTTTTGTATGGTGTCAAACTTTCCCTGAAGCAATTCCTCGTCTTCTATTCCCTCTCTTTGAGCCGTTTCAAACTTACCTTGAATAGGTTCTTCTTCTTCCACCCCTTGTTTTTGGATAGCTTGGGAGGAATTGAACAGGCCTTCAAGAGCTTTCAATTGAAGGGCATGTTTCCCTTGGTTTGCCATTTGGATCAAGCCCGCAAGAGAAGATTTTCTATTGTCAGGGAGACTGACTTTGGATTGGGATTTTCTCTGATGGGAGGGAGGAGTCAAAGCAGAAGGCTTTTCCTTAGCGGGATAGGATTTCATGGATAGCAAGTAAGGATTGAACTCGTTTTGGCTTTTAAAATACACTCTAAAAAACAATTGCATTAAGTTAATGAAAATCAACGGAATAAAGAACAGTGAAATGCAATTTGGATGGGTAGGCCTACTATTTCTTTGAAACAAAGGCGAAAAAGTATTTTTTGTTAAAGATTACCCCCTAAAAAGGATAAACCCTCAAATCAATCCCCCAAATCAAGGGCAGCAGAAAATAAGTAAATAGGGTGACCACTAGGATCGAAACAAGATTCATCCACAAACCGGCTTTGACCATGTCGGGGATCCTGAGGTAACCCGAACCGAATACCACAGCATTTGGCGGTGTGGCAACGGGCAACATAAAGGCACAACTCGCAGCCATCGTCGCACCGACCATCAAGCCAAAAGGATGTACGCCCATAGAGTAGGAGACAGCCGCCAAAATCGGAAGGATCATCGAAGCCGTAGCAACATTGGAAGTGATCTCGGTCAGGAAATTGACTGCAGCGATGATCACCAACAAAAACAGACCAAATGCAATGAAATCAAGGAATACAAACTGATTTCCGATCCAAGAAGCCAATCCGGTAGATTTGAATCCCTCTGCCAAAGACAAGCCGCCTCCAAATAACAACAAAATTCCCCAAGGAATGCTTTCGGCAGTTTTCCAATCTAGTAGTTTAGTTTTCGGTTTGGAAGAGGGGAGGACAAACAACACCAAAACCCCCGCAATCGCAATGATCGTATCGTCCAAGGCAGGAATCAAATCCTGCAACAAAAATGTCCTGCTGATCCAGGCAAAACTCACCGAACCGAAAACCCATGCAACCCGCTTTTCTTCTTTTGACATGGGACCCAATAGGGCCAATTGCCTTTGGATTTCTTCTTTTCCGCCTTCAATTTTAAAGTTCTTCTCAAAAGGGAAGGCATATTTCACCAAATAAAACCAACAAAATACCAACAGCAACACAGAAGCAGGCAAGCCATAAAGCATCCATTGGGAGAAGCTGATTTCATAACCATACATGTCTTTGATGACTCCGGCCAAAATGATATTGGTAGGTGTACCGATCAGCGTGGCCATGCCGCCGATCGAAGCACTATAAGCAATCCCCAACATCAATGCTTTTCCAAGATTGTTTGGCAGGATTTCCTTGATGGCTGCATTTGGAGTCAGCTGCGTCACGACTGCCACACCGATGGGAAGCATCATCAGGGAAGTCGCGGTATTGGAGATCCACATGGACAAAAAACCCGTAGCCACCATAAATCCCAAAATGATCTTTTGGATGTCTGTGCCGATAAAGGAAATGATGCTCAAAGCAATCCGCTTGTGCAAATCCCATTTCTCAATAGCCATGGCAATCATAAATCCTCCCATATACAACAAGACCATGGGATGGGAGTAAGAAACTGCAGTTTCACCAATCGACAGGATATCCAATGTGGGCAACAGCACCAAGGGCAACAATGCTGTAGCAGCAATCGGGATCGCTTCGGTAATCCACCAAGTAGCAATCCATACCGTGACGGCAAGCATGGCCAAAGCTTCAGCGGGCATCGCATCAGGTTTTACAAAAAATAAAATGAAGAGGAATAAAACCGGTCCAAGAAATATTCCGATGCGTGAAGTGAGGTTAGGGTTCATGTCAGCAATTGAAACTTCTAATTACCAAAAAAATCAAGGAAATCAAATCAGAATCATTGGGGTGGTGGATTATAGCTTATATGGAGTCTAAAGTCAATATGGGAAGTGTTTCTATTTTATTTAACATAATGTAAATTATATAACAAATATACTTCACCTATTTAATTTAAGAGATCGGCAAAAGCTTCATCTATTTTAGAATACTTAAACTTGAAACCTGCATTTAAAAGCCTTTTAGGAATAACCCAACGGCTTTTCAAAATCAATTCGGTTTCTGTCCTTATTAAAATAGCGCCTATTTCTAAAAGCCAACTCGGAATTGGAATTCCAAATGGCATATGGATAGCGTCTCGAAGAGATCTCATAAAGTTATCATTGTTGATTGGATTAGGACTTGAAATATTGATAGCGCCATTTAAACTTTCATTGGCAATTATAAAATCTACAGAACTTACAAAATCCTGTTCATGGATCCAACTGAAATACTGATTCCCTGGGCCTTGTTTTCCACCTAGGCCAAGCTTGGCAAGAATCTTTAATGGTTTTAGAGCTCCTTGATTTTTTCCCAGAACAATAGCAGTCCTTATCGCCACTTTTCTGGTTGTACCAACTTTGATAGTATTGAATATATTTTCCCACTTTTGACAGACGTCAACGGAAAAACCCGATCCAAATTCTCCTGTTTCTTCATCCATCGCTTTATCTAAAGAATGTCTGTAAATAGTAGCTGAAGAAGAATTGATCCAAATTTTAGGTGGATTTTTACAAAGTTGAATTGCTTTCCCAAGCACTTCTGTAGATTCTAATCTTGTTGAATATATCAGTTTCTTATTTGATTTTGAATATCGACAATCAACCGACTTGCCATTTAAATTGATCAAAACATCAGCATTTTCTAATGATGTTGACCAAGGCCCAAGGGACTTCCCATCCCAATTTTCATATTGTAAATTTTTAAGTTGCCTAGATTTCCCTCGTGTAAGTACAATGATATGGGAATCCTTTTTATGATGTTCGATGATGCATTTTCCTAGAAAACCGCTTCCACCTGCCAAAACAATTCTTTTCATGATACAGAGATTTAGGCTGTTTTGGTTTTAGAATTTCTTTTTAGTTTGAAGAATACGAATAGATTAAAGAAATGCATTCCTCCTAAAATGAGGATTATACTTCCTATTTTTAAGCTCAAACTTTCAATTATTTCCTGAATTGTATTTATTTCACCATAGATCTGCAGCGTGAAAACAGCATATCCAATATTGATTAGATAAAATCCTACCACCAATAATTTGTTAACACTGTCAGCCATAAGTTCATTTTGATGAAAAATGTCCACCAAGAAAACTCGGCCATTTGTAAAAAGGGTATTTGCAACCCAAATTGTCAATGAGATTGTAAGCAGTAGGTAAATCGAGTAAGAAATCACAATGTAGTTCATATTTTTAGAGTGTTTGGTTTATATATGTTTCATTAATTTCAAATCATTCAAATAATATTGAAAGTTTACAAGAAAAAAAATTTAGATCTTTAAAAGAAGCTTGAAAAACCAGTTTTGATCAGATTTTGTAAACTTATCAATTGTGTTGTCAACCTTTAATGAGAAATCAAACAAGTCCCCTGTTACTTTTTTAAACTCATCGACTTCTTTTTTATTCTCTCCGTTTACAACTTGAACATCTCCAAGCATTTTCAGAATCGGTTCAATTTCTCTTCTTCTTCTTTCTTTAGATACTTGTTTGGCCAAATCCCAAACATCCTTACCTGTTGAAAAGTACTCTCTTCTCTCCCCTATCTTAAATTCTTTTTTTACTATTCCCCAATCCATAAGAGCCCGCAAATTCATGTTTACATTCCCTCTTGACATTTGGAGTTCTTCCATGATTTCTTCTGCAGACAAAGGTTCGGTTGCCAATAATAAAAGGGCATGTATTTGTGCCATTACTTTGTTTATTCCCCAATTTGACCCCAATGTGCCCCAAGCTTGGATAAACTTATTTTTTGCTTCTAAATATTCCATGTTTCAAATGTACTCTAAATTTCTATACTTTCAAATATTA
>NZ_CDSBKL010000319.1:0-4957 GCF_977115555.1 Aquiflexum sp. | reverse complement strand
AGCCAACGGATTAAGCTTGCAGCAATTACTGCAAAGACCAGTGCATCTGCCCATTCGCGTGCTGCAGATTTTTTCTTTTTTACTTCAGTCATTATAGTTTAAAATTTCAGAAAGATAGGAATTCGTCCATTGATAATACACCTTTTTTATTTTTTATCCATTCCGCCACCAAAACCGCACCAAGAGCAAAACCTTTGCGGCTATGTGCTGAATGGGTGATTTCAATATCATCTATTTCAGACTGATACCTCACGATATGGGTTCCAGGTGCGGGATCTATCCGCTTTGAAGTAATGGATAAGGATTGTTCATTTTCGATCAATTCACTTGTAAGTGTCCAGTTTTCAATCCGTGGGATTTCTTTGATTATTCCCTCGGCAAGTGTGATGGCTGTACCACTGGGTGCATCTTTTTTTTCAGTGTGGTGAATCTCTTCTAAGCTTGCTTTGTATTCAGCTTTGTCTTTCATCAAAGATGCCAAAAACCGGTTTACCTTGAAGAAAATATTGACACCAATGCTGTAATTGGAAGCGTAGAAGAAGGCGGTATTGTATTGGATTGTCAACTGTTCGACCATCGGTTTTTTGTCGAGCCAACCGGTAGTGCCCGATACCACGGGTATCCCTCGTTCGATGGCCCAGCTGATGTTTTCAACAGCCGCTTCAGGTGTGCTGAATTCTATGGCTACGTCTATATGCGATACTTCCAACAAATCCAGATCATTCCTGTTGTCAATATTGATTTTTCCTACAATTTGGTGGCCACGGGATTCGGCGAGGTCGCCGATGATTTTCCCCATTTTACCATAACCTAAAAGAAGAATATTCATATTAAATCAAAAGTTAATTTTTAAAGATAGCCCCATAATATTTCCTCCTCCAACTCCGGCACTCAGGGATTCATAACTTGGTTCAAACCTGAATGAGAGGTCATCACTGACGTCAAATGCAGATAAATGCGCATCTACATTGGCATCGATGATATTCAGTGCATAAATACCAATAAACAAGAAGTAATTCAAATCCCGGTTCCGTTTCCAATAGTTGACATTCCTGACCAATCCGTCACGATTTAAGCTTGGAAAGGGCTGCTCCGGATCTTTTGGATCCGCATCAAATATTGCGAGAGCCTCTTTGAATAACTCATACCTTCGGTTATTGAATTCTATGAAATATATGTTTGCAGCAAATCCGGCATAAATGATGGGGACTTTCCAGGGCTTTCCGTTATATACCTGCCCTGCACCTGGTAGGATGGCAGAAAGGATTGTTGCGGTTTTTGGGTTTTTGATGGCAGGATCCGTGTAATCAATTTTGACTGTGTCGGCTCCGGAAATTCTTGTTTGGGCTGATATGTCACAAATAGGCAATAAAACAAAAACAGCAATGATAATGAGGCTTATCATTGCTTTGTTTTTTTCACTCAAAAGCCAGTTTGTGGTATCCTTTTTCAAGACTCAGATTATCTCCAAAATTTCAAGGATTCTGTTCAGGTCTTCGGAAGAATGAAAGGGGATTTTGATTTCTCCTTTGTTTTTGGCATCCGACTTTAGGTTTACCTTGGTGCCAAAATGGCTCGCAAGCCTTTGTTGGAGCTTGCTGATTTCATATTTCCTGACAGGATCCAATGGCGACTCTTTTTTACCTTCCTTTTCTTCCCCGGCCCCGTTGATGGATTTCACCAAAGCTTCCACCTGACGGACGCTAAGCTCTTCCTGAATGGCTTTTTTGAAGATAGCTAGTTGTTTGTCAATACTTTCGACATTGATCAAAGCCCTTGCATGTCCCATGGAGATTTTGTTGTCTCTGAGTCCGGCCTGTATATCAGGTGGCAACTTAAGCAACCTCAGGTAATTGTTGACAGTGGTTCTGTTTTTACCGACCCGCTCACCGAGTTCTTCCTGTTTCAGGTTACACTCTGCCAGAAGCCTTTGGTAAGAGTGTGCAATTTCCAGAGAGTTGAGGTTTTCTCTTTGGATATTTTCTATCAAGGCCATTTCCAGCATTTGCTGGTCATTGGCTGTTCTGATGTAGGCAGGGATTTTTTTTAGTCCTGCGATTTTCGAAGCTTGAAATCTCCTTTCACCCGAAATCAGCTGGTATTCGTTTTCATCCAGTTTCCTGACAGTAATCGGCTGGATGATGCCTTGTGTCAAAATAGAATCGGCAAGTTCCTGCAGGGCATCTTTATCAAAGTAAGTCCTTGGCTGATATGGATTGACCTGAATTTCATCCAGAGAAATTTCAAAAATTCCAGCGGTTGGATATGTAGGTATGAGGGATTCACTTTTGTTTTTTTGAGGAGAATCCTGCAGCAAAGCTCCCAATCCTTTTCCCAGCGCGCTTTTCTTTGGTGTAGGTTTTTTATCAGTCATAGTATTTTTTGGGTCAGTTTACTTTTTCCTTGCCGTTTTTAACTGCTATTTCGTGGGCAAGGTTGAGGTAAGCCACGGCACCTTTACCTTCTGCGTCAAAGGCAATCACAGGCAGACCGAAGCTTGGGGATTCACTCAGGCGTACGTTTCTTGGGATGATGGTATCAAAAACCAAGTTCTTAAAATGCATCCTTACTTCTTCTACCACCTGATTGGAAAGTCGCAACCTGACATCATACATGGTCAGGAGGATTCCTTCGATTTCAAGATCGGGGTTGAGTCTGGTCTGAATGATTTTGATGGTGTTGAGCAATTTGCCCAGACCTTCCAAAGCGAAATATTCACACTGAACAGGGATAATCACTGAGTTGGCTGCTGTAAGCGCATTGATCGTGATCAATCCCAAAGATGGAGAACAGTCGATGATCACAAAGTCATATTTGTCTTTGACAAGATGTATGACAGATTTCATCTTTTCCTCCCTGTTTTCGAGGTTGATCATCTCTACCTCGGCGCCGACCAGGTCTATGTGGGAGGGAACGAGTTCAAGATTTTCTATTTCTGTTTTGAGGATGATGGTGTGGATGTCTATGCCGTCCACCATGCATTCATAAATACTCGTGTCTATTTCTTTTGGATCGTGACCAAGACCTGAAGTGGTGTTTGCCTGTGGATCCGCATCAATGACCAAAGTCTTAAATTCCAAAACTGCGAGACTTGCTGCCAAGTTCATGGCAGTAGTTGTTTTTCCTACGCCTCCTTTTTGGTTAGCAATTGCGATAACTTTTCCCATAAATATTTCAGAGGGTAATACTGTCACCAATATTAAGCAAAATCAATTCTTTTCCTGCTTCTGAAACCGCTTTTTTTGCAGCTTCCAAATCTATTTCAATGTAAGGGAAGGTATTGTAATGCATCCCTATAATTTTTTTTGTACCTACAAAATCCGCGGCTTTGATGGCATCATGAATATCCATGGTGAAATTGTCCCCAATGGGCAAGATGGCAAAATCTACTTTGAATTCCTCTCCGATCAGCTTCATGTCGTAGGTCAATGCTGTATCACCTGCATAATAAAAGCATCCTTCCTTAGATTTGATCACAAATCCACCCGGATTACCTCCCGATGCACCATCCGGAAGCGTGCTGCTGTGGATAGCATTTACGTATTTTACCTTTCCAAACTCAAACTCTTTACTTCCGCCGATATTCATGGGATGGTATTTTTCGACACCCTTTTGTGCAAACCATACTGCGATTTCATAATTGGAAACCAAAATGGCATTGTTGGCTTTGGTAATGGATTCTGCATCTGCTACATGGTCTTCATGTCCATGACTGAGGAGTATATAATCTGCTTCAATTGATCCCACATCTATTTTGGAAGCTTTGGGATTGGGGCTGATAAAAGGGTCAAAAAGGATTTTGGTTTCGTTGATTTCTATAAGATAGGACGAATGTCCAAAATAGGTCAGTTTGATCATGGTTGCGAGAATGATTTTAATTGCTCTATTTACAAATATATCATTTAAATTTTTGCTTGAAATGAATTGTTATCCACAGACCTTACTTGAAAATGTTAATAGTCTGAGATTTAACGGCCAAGGGTTAAAAAGAAAAAAGGCCTTTTCAGGCCTTTTTCATTATTTGGATTTCTTATTTGCATCAGCTGCTTTCATCGCATCTTCAAGTTTTTGCTGGAATTTTGACTTTTTCTTGTCCACATTTTTCACTTTATTCTGCTCAATTTTTTCTCTGATTTTAGCATCATCCACAAACAATTTGATCAGAGCCTGTTGTCCGAAAGTTACCATGTTGGAAACAAAATAATAGAAACTTAATGCTGCCGGAAAGGAGTTCAATACAAACATAAACACCACCGGCATGATATATCCCAGATTTTTCATCGGTCCGGTCTGTGCAGTAAGTTGGTTGTTGAAGTGTGTATAGGCAATTTGCGACACGGTCATCAATATGGTGAACAAACTCACATGTGATCCATAAAAAGGAATGGTGAATGGCAATTTCAAAATAGAATCATAAGTCGAAAGGTCATGTGCCCAAAGGAATGACTGTTGCCGGAGTTCGATAGCATTTGGGAAGAAGAAGAACATCGCAAACAGAAATGGCATCTGGAATACCAAAGGCAGACAGCCCGAAATCGGACTTACACCCAACTGCCCAAAGAGCTTCATCTGTTCCTGCTGCATCTTGGTAGGATCGTCGGGATATTTTGCCTTCAGTTCATCGATTTCAGGTTTGATCACCCTCATTTTTGCCATTCCTATATATGACTTGTAAGTCAAAGGAGTCAGGGCAATTTTGATGATCAATACGATAATGATGATAATGATCCCGTAATTGGAGAAGTATTTTTCAAGGAATTGAAAAAGGTTTACAATGATGTATTTGTTGACCCAGCTGACAAAGAAATATCCCATGTCAACATTGTTCTCAAATCCTGGAGTGATCTTTTTTAAAGTATTGTACCTGTTTGGTCCAAAATAATAGCTCAGGTTTGTTTTGTTTTCTACCAATGGTAACACCAAGCCGATTTGTACATTTTTGATGGATAAGGTGTCA
>NZ_CDSBKL010000318.1:0-4960 GCF_977115555.1 Aquiflexum sp. | reverse complement strand
AATCTAATTTAATTCTGATTTGGATAAAATCCCAATATTTTCCAAAATCAAAAAGTACCAAAAACTCCAAAAGACACAAATGAATAGTTTTTTTGTGCTTTTTGGAGTTCAAAAAAGAAATTTTGAAACAATTTATCTTGAATGGTTCAAAGCATTTTCCACGTCTTTGATGATATCTTCATGATGCTCCAAACCAATAGACAACCTCACCAATCCATCCGAAATCCCAACTTTAGCTCTTTCTTCCACCGAGAGTTTGCTATGCGTGGTAGAAGCCGGATGGGTGATGATGCTGCGGCTGTCTCCGAGGTTTGGAGTGATAGAGATCATCTGAAGGGAATCAATGAATTTCTGTACCCTTGCCAATCCTCCTTTCAAGGTCAGGGTAATGATGCCTCCCCCTTGTTTCATCTGCTTTTTGGCAAGATCAAATTGTGGATGGGAGGGGAGGAAAGGATATTTAACAAAGTCAATCTCTTTGTTTCCTTCAAAATAGGTAGCCACTTTCAATGCATTTTCACAATGCCTATCCATCCTGACTGCCAAGGTTTCCATGCTTTTTGACAAAATCCATGCGTTAAAAGGGGAGATCGAAGGTCCGGTATGCCGGGTAAAAAACTCTACTTCCTTGATCAGTTCTTTTTTGCCCAAAATCAATCCACCCAAAACCCGGCCCTGTCCATCAATATATTTGGTCGCGGAATGGGTGACGATATGAGCTCCCCATTTTGCAGGTTGCTGAAGATATGGAGTCGCAAAGCAATTGTCCACTACTAAGATTAGATTGTGGGTAGCGGCAAATTTCCCCGCCCATTCCAAATCTATGATTTCCAATCCCGGATTTGAGGGTGTTTCTATAAACAGCATCTTGGTGTTGGGCTGCACAAGTTTGTCCCAATGTTGAAAATCCGAAATATCTCCGTAAGTGGAAGTAATTCCCCATTTTGGAAATATGCGTGTAAGCAATTGATGAGTAGAACCGAAAAGAGAGCGAGAAGCCAATATATGGTCTCCTTGCTGCAAAAGGGATGCAATACTTCCAAACATGGCAGCCATTCCGGAGGAGGTCGCAATTCCGGATTCTGTACCCTCAGCTGCACAAACTTTTTGAATCAGATCAGAAGAATTAGGATTTGAATACCTTGAGTAAATATTTCCTTCGATTTCTTCGGCAAACATCTGTCTGGCTTCCTCAGCAGAGTCAAAAGTAAAACTAGAAGTCAGGTAAATAGGGGAGGAATGCTCCCTTTGGCTTGATTTGGAAGCACTTATTCGGATGGCGTCAGTTTCGAAATGAGACATGGGAATGGTATTTAGTTATTGGTTAATAGGTTAGAGATTTTTTTTAATAAGGAAACATGGGTTTGCTTAAAGACAGAATGGGAAAAAGCCCTGAGAAAATTCATATAAGCATTTATCACCCAACTAAAAAAATTTATAGAGATCGAGACCGGTGGTATTTCTTCGTACTTCGTACTTGGTACTTCGTACTTAATTTTTTCGAATGTTTCCGATAAATGAAGGGTAATCTGAAATTGCATAATGTCTAATTTATAGGTCCCATTAGTTGGGCAGGTTTTGGCACCTTTCGCGATGTGTCGGGATGGTTGCCAGAGGGTCAGCGAGCCTGTTCTCTTGCCTCTTCTTTATAAATCTTTGCCTGAAGTGTACACAAAGTAAGTTTCCAAAAAGTTGATTTCAAAAGATTATTCCATAATACTTTTTTATTGAAGAGAAATACTATTGAAATAAGGCTGATATAAAGTAGAAATTCAATGGAAATATGATAGAAATAAAGTTGAAATAAGATTGAAATAGATATTTATAGATACTGGATACTGGATTTGGGTAAGATTTGTTGTCTCACGTCTCAAATCTCATGTCTAATTAATCATTAAACTGAGTCATCGTCATGTTGATCCCAACAGTGCAAAAACTCAGAACCATATCAATGGCTTTGTCCATGAAAATCGGAAGTTCATCGATTTCCTGCTGAGACCACCTGCCGAGGACATATTCTATTTGTCTTCCTTTTGGGAAATCGTCACCGATCCCAAACCTCAACCTCGGATATTCCTGTCCTCCTGTGAGTTCTTCAATATTTTTCAATCCATTGTGGCCTGCTGAAGAGCCTTTTCCGCGCATCCTCAATTTACCAAAAGGCAAAGCCACGTCATCTACAATGACCATGATGTTTTCTTTGGGAATACCCAATTCCTTAATCCAATAATTCACTGACTTTCCACTGAGATTCATGTAAGTGGTTGGTTTGATCAGATATATCTGCCTGCTTTTGTATTTGAAGTTGGTGCTGAAAGCTAGTCGGTCGCTTTTCCAAGATACGCCTTGTTTGTCGGCGAGTCGGTCTACAGTCAAAAAACCCACATTGTGTCGGGTCAATTCATATTCAGGACCTATATTCCCAAGTCCAACAATCAGGTATTTCATCAATTCTTATTTTGTATTGCTGAGCAAAAATAAAAAATCCTGCTTAAGGACTAAGCAGGATTTGAATTATTGATATTAAGAAGCGGAATTATTCAGCTTTTTTACCTCTCAACGCTCTTGGGATTCCAATAGAGATGATCGATACATTTGGACTTGTCAAGATGTCAAATCCTTCTGCTTTAATTTCGCCCACTTTTACTGATTTTCCAAGGTCAAGTTTAGATACGTCAACTCTGATTTTGTCAGGAAGGTTGGCAGCAAGTCCCTTTACAGCAATTTTCCTTGTTTTGAATTCCAATTTACCACCTTTTTGAACTCCGGGAGCAGTTCCTACAATCTCCACAGGGATTTCAAATTTGATAGGTCTATCAGGGCTAAAAGCCAAGAAGTCAGCATGTATAAGTACATCACTTACGGGATGGAATTGTGTGTCTTTCAATACAGCTTTCATTTTGATGCCTTCGATATTCAAGTCAACCATGTGCACATCAGGTGTGTAAACAAGGTCTCTGAATAGGATGGCGGGAGAATAAAAGTGGATTTGTTCTTTGATGACAGGACCGTAAACAACACAAGGTACATTACCTTCTTCACGGATCTGATTCAATTCTCCACTCTCGAGATTTGCTCTTTTAAACCCTATAATCTCTAATGATTTCATAAATTTTTTAATTTGTTTGTATATAATTGATTAAGTAATCCTAAATAAATAATGCACTGATTGAAGTGTTTCCTGTAACTGCATGGATTGCTTTCGCAAAGAGATCAGAAACAGTAAGAACCCTAATTTTCGAAGAAGCCTGCTTCACAGGGATAGTATCAGTGATAACCAACTCTTTTAAGACAGAATTTTCGATGTTTTGATAGGCGTTTCCCGACAAAACTCCATGAGTTGCAATAGCCCTTACCGAGATGGCTCCTTTTTCCATGAGAATCTGGGCAGCTTTGCAAAGTGTACCTGCGGTATCTACCAAGTCATCTACTAAGATGACATCTTTCCCTTCCACTTCTCCAATCACTTGCATGGACGCGATTTCATTGGCCCTTTTCCTGTGCTTGTCACAGACGACCATTTCTACTTCGAAATGCTTGGCATATGCTCTTGCTCTCGCAACGCCTCCTACATCAGGAGCTGCAAAAATCATATTGTCCAAGGCCAGCCTTTCCAAATAGGGCACAAAAATAGCTGATCCATTTAAATGATCCAAAGGAATATCAAAAAAACCTTGAATTTGTCCTGCATGCAGGTCACAGGTCATAATCCTGTCTGCACCTGCCGAGGTAAGCATATTGGCAATTAGCTTTGCCGCAATAGAAACACGGGGCCTGTCTTTCCTGTCTTGTCTCGCATAACCATAATAAGGAATCACCGCACATACCTTATAAGCACTCGCCCTTTTGGCGGCATCTATCATCAGGCATAATTCCAAGAGGTTGTCTGCAGTGGGATTGGTCGTCTGAATCAAAAATACAGTACAGCCTCTAATGGACTCATTGTAACTTGGTGACAACTCTCCATCACTGAATTTGGAGAGGGTAAGGTCTCCGAGACGTTTTCCGTAATGTTTGGCAATTTTTTCTGCTAGTTGAATGCTATTGGTTCCGGAGAATAGTTTAACCTCAGACATGGTGCTTGGCTTGATTTTCTATTTAAAATTAGGGATTTTCTATGCTGCAAAGGTATGTAAAATTGATTGCTTTCTGAATGAAGCCTGTAATTATTAGAATTTAATTCGGTTTTTGTTGCCTTATGAATGTTTAGCAATAAGTTCTTCACCTGATAGGATTCCAACAATATCATACATGTCAATGGAGAGACAAAAATCAATATCAGCCTCTATATTATGGTTTTGCAATCTTTTGGCATGGGAAGCTTGACCTAAAAATATCTGAAGCCTATGGGAATTGCTTTCATAGAGACTTTTCAAAGCAATCGCTGAGTCACAGTCTGTATCGAAGTTCGGATGTAAACTACTTACCAAAGCACCTGCATACAATGAATCTTCCAAATTGAATTTCCCCTTCCAACCTGCACAAAGTATCAAAACATCCTCAGTCTGACCAATGAGATATTTTGCCGTGGCTTTTAGATTCACAAATGCACCTAGTAAAACTAGGTTGGCATCAATTTTGGTTTTTTCTATAGCCAATGTACCGTTGGTGGTTGTCATGGCAATTTTTTTGCCTGCAAATGCATGGTTTAGATATGCCAAAGGAGAATTTCCAAGTTCGAATCCTTCTGCTTTCAGCCCGTTTCTTTCTCCGGCAATGGTATATCCTTTTGAAGCAAAAGCCCTGCATGTTTCCAGATCCATAATTGGGGTGATGGATTCGACACCATTTGCCAAAGCTGCCATCATCGTGGAAGTAGCCCTAAATATATCTACGATGACTACATTTTTCCCCTTGGTTTCATAGAGGTGAATCAATTCCGGACTTACACAAATTTCTATCTTTCTCATGCTTGATTGTTAATAAAAAAACCCGCAAAGGGTTTCCTTCTGCGGGTTTT
>NZ_CDSBKL010000317.1:0-4964 GCF_977115555.1 Aquiflexum sp. | reverse complement strand
AATATGGTTGTACGCTTATTTGCCAAAAATTGTCTTGAACAAAATGGATTTTGGCTAAAATCAAAGAAAGATGGCTACATGGGACTTCCAACCCATTACTTAATTAAATTTGCCTGTCGGCATAATAGCATATAACCATTAAATAGAATTAAAAAGACTATTAAACCTATCAATCAAACTCAAACGCCAAATAGCCTATTGTTTGCTTATGTAGGTAGTCTGGTATTCTGTTTTTTTACATTAACATCTTTAAATCAACACCATGAAAGCAAAAATAGCATCGGTAATCCTCTCAGTATTTTTATTTCTTGGGGCAATACCCAAAGATCAGACTGTTGTCGAAATGATCACTAACTATGGCACTATTGTGCTGCGCCTCTCTGACGAGACGCCGCTGCATCGGGATAATTTTATCAAACTTGTCGAGTCTGGAACTTACGACAGCCTGCTTTTTCATCGGGTGATCAAAGGCTTTATGATTCAAGCAGGCGATACCAAAAGTAAATATGCAAATGACACCGTTCCTTTGGGCGGATCGGATTTAAATTACCAGGTTCCTGCGGAAATCCGTACAGCTCTTTTTCATAAAAAAGGAGTGTTGGCAGCTGCTAGAACCGGCAATCCAGAACGTGCTTCGAGTAGTACGCAGTTTTATATTGTGCAGGGAATCATCCATACTGATAGTTCACTTGATCACAATGAAGGCCGAATCAATAAAATGCTGGCGCGTCACTATGCTGTGAATGACTTGGATACTAAGCCGCTTTTGGATTCACTCGAAAAAGCAAGAACGGCACAGGATACGCTCCAAGTAAAAATACTCAATGATAGCCTGACAAAAATTGCGGAAAACTACACAAATTTTGAACGCTATGTCATTCCAGAATCGCATCGGCAAGTCTATAAGGAAATAGGAGGGTCGCCACATTTGGACCAGAACTATACGATTTATGGAGAGGTGATTTCAGGTTTAGAAGTAGTGGATGCAATTGCTGCGGTAGAAACCAAAAGGCCGGATCGGCCGGTCACAGAAGTGAGAATCCTGAAAATGAGGTTGATTTCTAAGTAATTTGGCTTAATTCATAGGCTAAATCGCAGGTCTATGACACCGATTTTTAGACGTATTGTACTTTTTCTTTTTGCTTCTTTCTTCTAAGAAACGATGACGGAAGCATGAATGGAGGGCTTTAAATATTGAAGGAAAGTTAACAAAATGAATTATATGAAAATGGAATTGAAAAGACTATTCACGCTATTAATCATAACTTTTCTATGGACTACAGCCTACTCCCAAAAACCCCGCGCCAGAGATTTAGGCGTGCCATTTAACGGAACCACTGGCCAATGGAATGCCATCACCGATGTAAAAGGGGTGGAGGTAGGATACAGCACCATCATCTCAGGAAACGGAGAAAATATCGTCGGCAAAGGCCCTGTCAGAACAGGTGTCACGGCGATTTTCCCAAGGGGAAAAGCACAAAAATTCAGCCCTGTTTTTGCCAATTGGTACAGCCTCAATGGAAACGGGGAAATGACCGGAACCACTTGGCTGACGGAATCCGGATTTTTGGAAACTCCTATCATGATCACCAATACCAACAGTGTAGGTGTTGTGAGAGATGCAGTATTGAAGTGGTATGTGGATACAGATTGGTACAAAGGGGAAGAATGGTGGTACACTTATCCTGTGGTGGCAGAGACTTACGATGGGTTTTTGAATGACATTTACGGATTTCACGTCAAGGAAGAACATGTGCTGGAAGCGATTGAAAATGCTTCAACAGGAAAAATAGTAGAAGGAAATGTGGGGGGAGGCACCGGAATGATGTGTTTGGGTTTCAAAGGCGGAACAGGGACATCCTCTAGAATAGTCAAGATCAAAGGTTCTTCTTATACAGTTGGGGCATTGGTTCAGGCTAATTTTGGAAGGAAATCCTCTTTGACCATTGCCGGAGTTCCGGTAGGAAAGGAGTTGATGGATACCTTGAACAACGAATTGAAATTGCCACCGCAGTCCTACCGGCAAGAAGGAGATGGGTCCATCATCGTGGTAGTCGCGACCGACGCACCTTTGCTTCCGCATCAGTTGAAGCGGATTGCCAATCGGGTTCCAATCGGGATCGGACTCACAGGAGGAATCGGAACCAATGGTTCGGGGGATATTTTTATTGCTTTTTCCACTGCCAATCCTGACGCTTTTCAGCGGGATGATTTCTCTGAAGTGGACATGCTGCCCAATGACCTGATCGATCCTTTGCTCGAAGCGACGGTGCAGGCTGTCGAAGAAGCCATCATCAATGCCATGATCGCAGCCGAAACTATGGAAGGCATCAATGGAAATAAGTCCCATGCCTTGCCACATGGATTGCTGGTGGATATACTCAAAAAATATAATCGATTAAATAAATAATCATTCGCTATGCTGCTTCTTCACTAAGTTAGGCTGCTTCTCCAGAAGCAGCATTTAGAATCAAGCTATAGACCAGCTTCAGGAGAAGTAGGACATCATGAAAAAATAAAATTGAGCCCAAAGATTCAAAACGATGAAAAAAATCAATTCCATCCTTTCCTTAATATTCGCAGTACTTGTTTCAGTTTGCTTTTCAAGTTGCGGGCCGAAAATTGAAAATTCTTCTATTTCTGAAACTCTCACACCTAGCCTCAGCAAATCAGAAATGGAAGATGAGGCTTGGCGCATGGAGGAACTGTATTGGGAGTATGTCCAGAATATTGACACTGTAGCCTACAAAACGCTTTGGCACAAAGATTTTATTGGTTACCCTAGTTTTGGCGATGGTGTATCAGACAAAAGTAAAATCGCTTCATGGATCCCTGATTTACATAAAGATCCGGATCTTAAATACAGCTATAAACTTCATAAAAAGGCTTCAAATGCCATTGAAGATGTGGTGATGGTATTTTACGATACAGATTATTTTTGGACGGACAAAGACGATAAAGTAGTCAGGAAAGAAACCTATAAGTTTACCCATACCTGGAAAAAAGTGGATGGAAAGTGGCTGATTTTGGGCGGCATGGCTGCGGAGAAAAATCAGTATACCCTTGGGGATGAATCATGAATTTGAGAATCGGTGCCGTTATTTTCTTAAGCTGATACTCCGGAAGCAGGTATTGGGTTTTGTTTAAAGTCCTGCTTCAGGAGAAGCAGGACAGCGGGAAGTCTTTTGGCTATGCTTTAAAACCTGCTTCTGGAGAAGCAGGACAGCAAGCGATGTGAATTGGAATGGTAAAGCAATTTATTTAAACCTTTCGACAAGGCTTGGATTACTAAAAATAGCTTTGCTTTAGCCCGACGCTAAACACCAGAAACGAGTAGTTGAAGGCCTGATTGCTATGTAGAAATAAATTGTAACGTGTACTAAAACTTATCGAACTGACTTTATCAATAGGAATATCAATACCTGCTTGAGGGGTGAGGGAAAGACTCATGATATTTCTACGGTCTTCATAAAAACCCACTTGCATTACTTGATTGGAATAAGCTGTTCCAATTCCCATTCCCACCCATGGTAAAATAGCTGAATTATCCAGAAAAGTATAATGCACATTCCCTTGAATCGGGAAGGTATTTATTGTCCGAAATTGATTTCCGGTTAAAGCGGAATTGCCATTGTCAAATTCTAAAGTGTAATTATCAAAGCGCTGAGCAAAAACCTGCCAGCCAATCAAAAACCCGGCTGTAATTTTGGGTTTAACTGCCCATCGGTTTTCTATACTTACCCCTCGCCAGGACATGCTGTTGATAAAATCATTTGACATTTTTCCTAAAGGAACAGCCACATCATAGTTTATCCGAAAGTTATTTTGCCGAAAGTTAGGTACCCGAATTCTATTCGTTTGGGCATTTGCTGAGATGCTAAAAATGATGATTGCTATAAAAAACAGTACTTTTTTCATTGTTTAGCGATTAAGATAAGGTGATTGAATAAACATTTGATCAATAGCTCTCAAGGTGCGGTTCGTTAGGTTTGTATTGCTACCCCTAAATAAACCTGACCCAACGCCAAACCATACCTCGGGTATAATTTCGTTTTGGGGAGAAAGTGATTTCCCGTCAAGGAGCTCTACTATAATATCACCGGTACGAATATTGGAGGTAGTCATTTGAGGAGGAAAAAAGCAACAGCCTCCCCAGCCCCAACCTCCCCAGCCACCCCAACCGACCCACCAAGTGGAAAAGTAGTTGTCGGCACGGTTTACACTGACTAAAACAAGGTAGTCAGCTTGCAAAGCCTGATTAAAATCTGAAATTTCGGTGTATCCCGCTTGGTTCATATTGGCGCGAACCCGATTTAATACTAGGTCCAAATCCACTTCAAGATCTGTATCAGAAGCATCGGGATCGGTTAAAACAATAACCGTATCTGCCAAATAATATGTTTTGATGTCAGGATTGCCAAAATCAAAATCAGGGTCTGATTTTTCGGTAAATACAGAATCAAAGTCTGATACAAATTCCGGTTCCACCGGGTAGCAACTGCCTAAAAGCATGAAGACCATAAACGTGAGCCCCTTTAATAAATTTGATACGTTGTTCATTGGAGGATAATTTGATTTTAAATTTAGGAATAAACCTCAAAACTAATTCTGTTTTTTTATTTTTTCCAGTTGGATAAATCAAAATACCTGTTTGGATGCTGCTCCTGAAGCAGTTTTTGGAATAGCATGATCCAGTTTCTGGAGTAGCAGGGAAACTTGGAAAAGCATGAAAATAAACTTGGAATAATTGAATAAAAAAAATCCCCCTTTTCGCAGTGGAAAAGGGGGAGATGGTCGCTTTAAATGGTCAAAAAGTGGAAATCGTTTAATTTAATTTTTTATTTGGGCGCAAAGAACCTCAATTTTTTGAGATGCGGTAAATCACATTCTTACCTCCACCCGACACATAGATATCACCCGATTGGCCAACTGCTACGCCATCAAAGAAGTTAGTAGGAGGTAAG
>NZ_CDSBKL010000316.1:0-4974 GCF_977115555.1 Aquiflexum sp. | reverse complement strand
TTTTTGGATAGGAGTGACTTGATAGGAAGAACCACATTCACCATTGCCGAAAACCTTATTTTGGGTTGTTTGATTGTGGTATTTGTAGTCGTGCTGCTTCTTGGAAATTTCCGGTCAGGGCTGGTGGTTTCTTCAGTCATTCCTTTGAGTTTGCTATTTGCCTTGTCCCTGATGTACATTTTTGGGGTGGATGCCAACCTGATGAGCTTGGGCGCAATTGACTTTGGAATCATTATCGATGGGGCCGTGATCATTGTGGAATTTATCGCTTTTCAGCTCTCTGCAAAATATGGCCTGCTTCTAGGACTTTCCAAGGCAGAAACTAGAATGCAAAAAGACAAGATTGCCATTGAAAGTGCTTCCAAAATGATGCATTCGGCTGTTTTTGGTCAGATTATCATCATCATCGTTTTTATCCCTATTCTTTCACTTTCAGGAGTTGAAGGAAAAATGTTTGGTCCTATGGCCCAGGTTTTCAGCTTTGCTTTGTTGGGAACCATGATTTTGGGACTGACCTATGTACCTGTGGTTTCTTCCCTTTTTCTCAAAGCAACTGATCCAAACAAAAGAAACATCACCAGTAGGTTGATTGATTCGATCAATAGCGCATATCAGCCAACTATAAGCTGGGCGCTTGATAGAAAAAAGACAGTATTGGCATTGGCAGTTGTGTTGTTGGTCGTCTCCTTTGGGATATTCTCACGAATGGGAGCAGAGTTTATCCCAACATTGAATGAAGGAGATTTCGTCATTCAGCCTGTTTTGAAGACTGGTACAACTTTAAGCAATACCATCGAAACGACTACTGAAATTGAGAAAATCCTACTCGGATTTCCCGAAGTGGATCAGGTAGTCAGCCGTATCGGAGCAGCCGAAATCCCCACAGACCCCATGTCCATGGAAGAAAGTGACATCATCGTGACTTTGAAACCTCCGGGAGAATGGACGACTGTATCCTCCAAAGACGAATTGGCTGATGCATTCAAGGATTCACTCTCAGTCATCGCCGGTTTGGAGTTTGAGTTTACACAGCCTATCGAAATGAGATTCAATGAACTGATTACAGGGGTGAGGGCTGATTTGGCCATCAAAGTATTTGGGGAAGATCTTGATATCCTCAACCAAAAAGCAAAGGAAATCGAAGCAGCCATTCAGGATGTCGAAGGTGCTGCAGACATCGTAGTGGAAAAAACAGCCGGTCTGCCCCAGATGAAAATAAGGTATAACAGAGAGAAAATAGCCAAATATGGCATCAACATCAGTACCCTGAACGAGATCATTACCATGGGTTTCGCAGGAAAGGCAGCCGGGACGGTTTTTGAGGGAGAAAAACAATTTGATTTGGTAATCAGGTTTGGTGACGAGTTCAGAAAGAACCTGGACAATATCCGGCAGGCATCTGTCAATCTTCCAAATGGGAGTTCTCTTCCTTTGAGTGAGTTTGCAGAAATTTACCTCGACAAAGGACCTGCTAAAATATCACGTGACGGATCAAGGAGAAGGGTAGTCATCGGAGTAAACGTCCGAAACAGGGATTTGCAGTCTGTGGTGACCGATATACAAGCCATCATCCAATCCAAAGTCAAGTTGCCTGAGGGCTATTATATAGATTATGGAGGACAATTTGAAAACCTCAACATGGCAAAAGCGAGGCTGGTAATTGCTGTGCCGATTGCCTTGGCACTGATATTCTTGCTTTTGTTTTTTGCACTATCCTCGGTCAAAGAAGCCTTGATGATCTATACCGCCATCCCGTTTTCAGCGGTGGGAGGGATTCTTCTTCTTTACTTAAGGGGCATGCCTTTCAGTATTTCGGCAGGAGTGGGCTTTATCGCCCTGTTCGGGATTGCAGTGCTCAACGGTATCGTCTTGATCGAGCATTTCAAAGAACTTCAAAAAGGCTACGAAGGGGATTTGAAATCCCTGATCCTGAGAGGGACAAAAGAAAGGCTGCGTCCCGTCCTTCTGACAGCAGCTGCAGCCGCAATGGGATTTTTGCCTATGGCAATATCCACCTCAGCAGGAGCGGAAGTGCAGAGGCCCTTGGCAACGGTAGTGGTGGGAGGCCTGATATCCGCAACGCTGCTGACGATGATTGTCCTTCCTGTTTTGTACACGATGTTTCATACTAACAAAAAAATCAACCATGAAATCCAACCATAAATGGATCTTACTTGTAGCCTGTTTCATCTGGGTTTTTCCTTTCCAATCCATGGCACAGGTCGAATCTATCAATCTTGCCTCGGCCATTGATTCTGCATTGCAAAATAACCTTGGACTGAAATCCGCCCGGCAAAGGGTAGAAGCAGCCAAGGCGATGGTACCTGTGGGTTTCAACCTTGACAAAACCCAGGTCTTTTACCGTCATGACCAAAATGACATTGCAGAAAACGGGTATTCAAACAAAGTATTTGGAATCAGCCAGAGCATGTTGTTTCCAACAGTATATGGAAGTCAAAAGAGGGTATTCCAAGATATGGGAATGGTGGAGCAACAGCAATACCTGCTCACCCAAAATCAGATCATCAAAGAAGTGTCACAGACTTACTATACCATCGTCTACCTTCAAAAACTTGAAAACAATTACCGCTTTCTTGACAGCTTATACCAACAGTTTTCGATTGCGGCCAGTAGGCGTTATGAACTTGGTGAAACCAATTACCTGGAAAAATTAACTGCCAGGAGCAAAATGAGAGAGCTTGCAGTCAGATTGGCCCAGACTACCGAAAGTAAAAGTCAAGCCTTTATAAAGCTGGAGCAACTGATCCAAGTAGGAGGGGAATTTGAGATTCCTGATCAGGAACTCTTGCCTCTTCCGATTGAAAATTGGGATATGGAAACCCATCCGGGGATTCAGTTTTATCAGCAATCCATCAACCTCAAACAAGACAATGTAAGCTTAGAAAAGCAAAGATTGTTGCCTGACCTGCATGGGGAGTTTTTCCGCGGCACGAATACCGGACCCAATGCCAGGATTTACCCGGGAGTGCAGGTGGGAGTTTCCATTCCACTTTGGTTTGGTGCCCAAAAAGCCAAAATCAATGCTTCCAAATATGAATTGGCGCAGACGAACTTCGCTTCTGAAAATTATGCTTTCCAACTTGACAACAGGAGAAAGCAGTTGGAGATAGAATTGCAAAAATTTCAAGAGGCAATATCCTTCTATACCGAGGAGGGCAATCAGCTCAGCAAGCAGCTGATTTCCCAGGGCAATATTGCGTATAAAGGAGGTGAAATCGACTTCTTCCAATATGTATTGCTCATTGAAAATTCACGAAATATCGAAGTAGATTACCTGCTAAACCTCCAAGGTTACAACATGGCAGCATTGGAAATCAATTACCTAATCAATCCCTAAATCATGAAAAATTACTCCTATATATCCATCTTTTTTTCACTGAGCGCTGTGGTTTTTTCGGCATGCGGTACAGGAAATGAACAATCCATTGAGATTCCTGAAGAAAAAGATTCCAATGAAATCATCATCTCACAGGCCCAATTTGATAATGCGGCCATGGCTTGGGACTCTCTGACTACACATACGTTTTCAGACTTTACACTGACCAATGGTATGGTCAATATCCCCGCAGAAGGAAGGTTTGATATCAGTTCCTATTTTGGCGGAAATATCGTTCAATTTGACCTTCTCATAGGTCAAAAAATCCAGAAAGGACAGGTGCTTTTCATTATTGAAAATCCGGAATTTGTCCAGATGCAGCAGGATTATCTGGATGCGGTGAGCCAGCTTTCCTACCTCAAATCTGATTATGAGCGCCAAAAAACGCTCAATGCAGAAAATATTGCTTCTGAAAAGAATTTTGCCAAAGCAGAATCCGATTACAAAAGTACTTTGGCCAAAACCGAAAGTCTGCGCAAAAAACTTCAATTGGTAAATATTTCCACCACCCAATTGGATGCTTCAAAAATCACCTCAAGAGCAGCTATCTATGCGCCGATTTCAGGTTATATCGAATCCATTAAAGTCAACCAAGGCACCTACCTCAACCCTTCGGACATTGCGCTGACCATCATCAACAAGGACCATTTGCATATTGAACTCAATGTATTTGAGCAGGATGCCATCGCACTTGAGATGGGCCAACCTGTCTCTTTTTACCTTCCGGATAACAAAAGCCGGGAGTTTAAAGGAAAGATTTTCCTCATCGGTCAATCTATAAATGAAAAGAGGATGCTCAATATCCACGTCCATCTTGATGATGAGAAAGAAGGAGATTTGCTTGTACCAGGTATGTTCATCGAGGCCAAAATCGGGGTCAAAACCAGTAAGAATTCCGCCCTTCCTGCCACTGCAGTAATCAATTCAGATGAGGTGAATTATGTGCTTGCATTGACCAAAAAAGAAAATGACCTGTACTACCTCAAAAAAACCAAAGTCGATATTGGCTTGCAGGATGACCAAATGGTAGAAATTCTAGAAGCAGAGAATCTTGGCAAAAATACATTGTTCCTTTCCAAAGGAGGCTTTCAATTGATTAAATAAAAGCATACCTAAACTCAAATCACAATGAACCAGGCCCATCTCCATCTCATTTTTAACCATCTACCCATCATTGTTCCTATCATCGGCTTACTGTTATTGGTTTCAGGTTTTATTTTCAAAGCACAAATCCTCAAGAGAGCAGCATTTGGATTATTTATCCTTGGGGCGCTATTTACCCTTCCGGCATTTGGAACAGGTGAGGATGCGGAAGAGCTTATCGAAAATCTTCCCGGCGTGGATGAAAAGTACATCAAAATCCACGAAGAGGCAGCCGAGACGTTTGCATACCTATCTTATGGACTTGGTGTTCTCTCGGTGCTAGGACTTTGGCTTAATTGGAAAAAGAATTCCTATTCCAATTTTCTCGCCATAGTTGTAGCGGTATTTGCAGTGGTTGTATTATTCTTTGCCAAAGAGACAGGAACTACAGGGGGTGAAATCAGGCATCCTGAAATCCGGGAAGGGTTTGTTTC
>NZ_CDSBKL010000315.1:0-4976 GCF_977115555.1 Aquiflexum sp. | reverse complement strand
CCCGATAGCTATCGGGATGAGAAGATCCCGATTTGAGGATGCAAAAATCAGGAATGATTTCGGGATTTCAAAGTCCTGTTTTGATATCTCTTGGCAATCTGAAGGAAATCTTCTAGGAGTTTTGTTTTTTTCAAATCATTGGTAAGTCCCCTATTTGCCTGTAGCGCTTAAATCGCCAAATTGACAGCCGACATTACAGCCTTTTGGAAAATGTCTATGGCGGCATTTGCGGCCTTTTGGGCGATGGCTTTAGAAATCACCGCTATCGCATGAAATTCCGCCTCAGCGATCAGTTTTTCATCCTCCATCCGGGATTCAAATCTTGCCTGCGATATTTCTTTGTTAATCAACAAATCAGCCAATAAAGCAAGGCGCTCTTTTCGGTTTTGAAGAAAGTTATTTGCGGGAGTTTTCACTTCATTCCAGTTTTCAGCCACATTTTGTTTGATGGCATCAGACATTTGAAACAGTACTTCATTGATATCAAAGCTCATACTCATTCGGGTTAATTTGGTGGATTATCGGCTATTGCTTTTCCTTTCTCTGCAATCAGCATGGCGTACATGAGGTCATTCATGGCCAGCATGTTTAATTTAATCAGGCCATCGGGGATGGCATCGTCTTCCTTGTGTTCCTGTTTGTATTTTCTCCAGATTTGCAATGTAATCTCACATATCCGGGTGGAATGGGTATTCAGCGGCCTCACCCTATTCTTATTGAGCAGGGAAAGCAATTCCACTTCGATATCGATATATCCCTCCCTGAATTGGTCATAAGAACGGCCGCCTTCAGTATTTGAAGTCATGTCCATCATATTCAGGTAAAACCTGTCAATCTCCTTGGAAGTACTTTCAATCTGTTCTTTGAGTTGTGCATCATAACTTGGGACAAGGGTGATTTTGCAAGCTGATAGGCAAAGAGTCAATCCAAGGTAGATTAAAAAAAATGAAGGGTTGAAAGTCTGGATTTTCATGAGATTTATTCGCATCGGTTGAATGGTAAAATGCTTTTTGAAAGAATGATCAAAATGCAAAGAAAGAATCCTAATAAATATATGAAAATCAACAGAGTAAAAAAACTGTGATAAGATTATCCTTTTTGCCAGACAAAAACCCCCATGGCCCTTTGCCCATGCACCAAGACACTTTTTGCAGGTTCAAGGTAATTGAGCTTATATTTTGAAACTATCTCCTTTTCCAATTCCTCAGTCAATAAAAATCTCTCTGAGCCATCAGGCAATAAATAAACCCCATCTCCCAAATGCGGAGATTTCTCCTTCATATTTCCCTGGCTTGTTGTCATTCTTAGAAAGAAGATTCCTCCCGACCTCAATACCCGCATCATCTCCTCCATCATTTTCAAAAAGTGCGTTTCACTTTTGGCAAAGTGCAAAACCGCAGAGCTGATGACAGCATCAAAAGCACCTTGGTGAAAAGGCATATTTTCGACCATCGAAGTCTGAAACCGGAAAACATCATAGTCCTTCTGTATGGTTTGGGCATATATCCGCGCCATTTGGATGGCAATTGGGTTATGATCCACTCCAAATATTTTGTAGCCTTCATTCAGAAAATAGATTGTATTTCTTCCTTCTCCGCAACCTGCGTCCAGGATGTTCATTTCCTTTGTAAATCTCCCTTTGAGAATCTGATCGAGCAGGTAAATATCAATATTGCCTAAAAGCTGGTTGAGGGAATTAATGTCCATTTTCGTATTTTTCTATGGCTGCGAAGGCTTTTTGTTTTCCTATTTCGATCAATTCGGCAGCACGGTGAAATTCCAATGTACCTGCTTGGGTTCTTGAAATCTCTACAATGATATCAACTTGGTGCTTTTCCAGCACCAGCTCCGAAAGCTTGTCCTGCAGCATGTCAAAAGAATAATTGAGCAGGTCCAAGGAACTCATTCCCTTTGCTTTTTCGTCTTTGTCGTTGGAAGAAAAGTAAGCTGAAAATTTTTTCCTATAATCTGTCAACCAATCAGGAAGCTTCATCAAAGCAGACTCATTATCCTTTTTTTCTTTTTCTTTTCTTGTATCTACAAAGGCTGATTTGGGTCCATTCAGGTCAACAGCAAAAACAAGATCGGCAATCCTTTCTTTTGGAATCAGGTTCAATGGAATAGGATTCAAAATACTGCCATCGATGTATTCTTTTCCATGGATTTTGGCCGGGGTAAATGCAGTTGGGATGGAGGCTGAAGCGCGGATGGCGGAATACATACTGCCTTTCCGGAAAACATGTTCTTTTCCTATAGGAATTTCTACAGCAGTGCAAACAAAGGGTACATCTAGCTCCTCAATGGGTCGGTCTTCAATTATTTTTTTGAGGGCGTCAAAAACTTTGTCCCCCTTGATAAAACCTTTGCTGGATAGTGTAAAATCCATCAGGGAAAAAACATCAATCTTGTCAAGGTTGCAGATCCAATCCTTGAACTTAGGGAGATTTCCGCTAGCATACATCCCGCCAACTAATGCTCCTGCAGAGCATCCCGCTATTGATACAATCTCATATCCTGATTCTTCAAGCGCCTCTATGACACCGATATGTGCCATACCTCTTGCTCCACCACTTGATAGTACCAATGAAACTGTTTTTTTGCTCATGGTTTAAATAGATTATGAAAAATGAGTGCTACTTTTCTATTTCGAAAAACGAAATTAAACAATTATGGGTCAATTCAAGCCTTTTCACCTTGCTTTTCCTATCAGAGATATTGAGGAAACGCGTCAGTTTTATGGAGATCTTTTGGGCTGTGACATCGGCAGAAGCACAGACAAATGGATAGATTTCAATTTCTTTGGACATCAGCTTTCGGCACACATCAAGCCTGAGGAACTTTCCCTTGCCAAGGCCAATGAAGTGGATGGAAAAAATGTCCCGGTGAGGCATTTTGGTGTAATCCTTCCTTGGGAGGAATGGCATTCATTAGCAGATAAGCTTCGGGATTACGGGATGGAGTTTGTGATCGAACCTTATATCAGGTTCAAAGGGGAAGTTGGCGAGCAGGCTACCATGTTCTTCTTGGATCCCTGTGGCAATGCCCTTGAATTCAAATCCTTTCAGGACGAAAGTCAGATATTTGCGAAATAAAATTATCATCCTGTGGTACAAAACCACAGGATGACTTTTTCTACATAAATGATTCTCTCAGGTACTTGCCTGTATAATTATCATCAGTTTCCATCAGGGCTTCCGGGGTACCTTCGAAAGTCACATAACCCCCTTTTTCTCCACCCTCAGGTCCCAAATCGATCACCCAATCGGCTGCTTTGATCACCTCGGTATTGTGCTCGATGATGATCACAGAATGCCCCTGATCTATCAAAGCATTGATGGAATGGAGCAGCTTTCGGATGTCATGGAAGTGCAATCCGGTCGTAGGTTCATCAAAAATAAAAAGTACATGGTCTCCGGGCTTCGTGCCTCCTTTTCCAAGAAAAGAAGCGAGTTTTACCCTTTGGGCTTCTCCTCCCGAAAGTGTGTTGGATGATTGACCCATTCCGATATAGCCCAAACCGACTTCCTGCAGCGGTTGGAGTTTGTTGATGATTTGGCTTTTTCCTTTGAAAAATTCCATTGCTTCGTCGATCGTCATGTCCAAGACATCAGCAATATCTTTGTCCTGGTATTTGATGTCCAGGATTTCATTTTTGAATCTTTTGCCATGGCATGACTCACAGGTGAGGTGAATGTCAGCCATAAACTGCATCTCGACGGTCACAGTTCCTTCACCCTGACAGGCTTCGCATCTTCCTCCATCCACATTGAAGGAGAAGAATGCCGGTTTGTAACCTCTTTGCTTCGCCAATGTCTGATCGGAATATAGCGTCCTGATGGCATCGTAGGCTTTGACATAAGTGACAGGATTGGAGCGTGAGGATTTTCCTATAGGGTTTTGATCCACGAATTCAATCTGGGTGATTTTCTTATAACTCCCGTCCAATTTGTCAAACTTGCCTGTTTCATCGATGACGGTGCCAAGGGTTTTTCCCAAAGCAGGGTACAAAACTTTTTTAATAAGAGTGGATTTTCCAGAGCCACTGACACCTGTGACACAGGTCAGGGTGTTTAATGGGAATTTGACAGTAAGGTTTTTCAGGTTGTTTTCCCTTGCACCTTTGACAATGATCGTATCCCTGAACTTTCGGTTCTGGTCCTTGTTTTGGATTTTTTCCTCCCCTTTGAGGTAGCGTGCTGTATAGGTATTTCCCTTGATCATCAGCTCGGTCAGGTCTCCCTGAAAAACCAACTCTCCACCCAAAACGCCCGCATCCGGTCCGATGTCGATGATCTGATCTGCGGCTTTCATGACTTTTTCTTCGTGTTCTACCACAATCACCGTATTGCCCATGTCCCTCAGGGCTTTCAATACCTCAATCAACCTGTCTGTGTCTCTCGGATGGAGGCCGATACTTGGTTCATCGAGGATATACATAGAACCCACCAACGCCGAACCCAACGAAGTCGCCAATTTGATCCTTTGGTATTCTCCACCTGATAGAGAAGAAGTGAGTCGGTTTAATGTCAAATACCCCAACCCTACTTTGTCGATGTATTCTAACCTGTTGATGATTTCTTTGAGCAGGCGGTTGGCAACTTTATGTTCTGCCTCGGTCAATTCAATATGCTTGAAAAAATCAAAGGCCTTTTCAATTGGCAAAAGGACAATATCGGTGATTGACTTTCCATTGATTTTGACGTAGGAGGCATCTTTTCTTAACCTTGTCCCCCTACAATCCGGGCAGGTGGTTTTGCCCCTAAACCTAGAAAGCATTACGCGGTATTGGATTTTATGTGTTTTGGTTTCCAAGTCTGCAAAAAAGTCATTGAGACCTTGGAAGTAGGAATTCCCTGTCCATATCAATTCTTTTTGCGCTTCATCCAAATCTTCATATGCCCTATGGATCGGAAAATCAAAGTAGATTCCCTTTTTGATCAATGGCTCAAGCCACTTGCCTGAACTTTCTCCACGCC
>NZ_CDSBKL010000314.1:0-4978 GCF_977115555.1 Aquiflexum sp. | reverse complement strand
AGGCAAGGCCTTCTCCCTGAATCAATTCTGTCTCCAAATGTGGATTTAAGAATAAATCTGCGAAATTCCGGTATTCTAATTGGTTGTCAGTACTTCGGTAGAATCCTTCGAAAGAAGTAGACCATTCATCGTCTTTGAAATTTCGGAAGTAACCCAAAGATGCATTATGGGACCTTTGAGGCAGGATATAATTTGTGCTTAGCTGCCACAAATCAATGGGAGTCGGGCCGGTGGCATTGGAGATTGTCTGAAGATATTGGTTCATCACCGAATAGCCTCCCTTGATGGAATTGACTTTGTCAAAAGTCCACCTGAAGGAAAATCTTGGCTCAATACCATTGTACTTGACGATATTACCACTTTCAATAAAATCCACGCCAATGATAGTCAGCCTGGAAATAGGGAGCCCTTCTTGGTACCTGAAAATGGAGTCAGGCGCCTGTTGGGCATAATTAGAGTACCTGATACCACCTGAGAAAGAGAGATTTTCATTTGGGTTCCAATCTGCAGAGATAAATGGTGCGTATTCCATACCTCTTTGTTTTTGGACGGTTTCTGGTAATATGCCGGATTCCTGAGTCAATGGAATCAAGGATTCCGGTCTCATCTGGTATTGAATGGCTTCGGCTCCGAAATTGATATCCAATTTCTCCAAAGTCCACAACCCAGTTATTTTTCCTTGATAGTAATACAGTCCATTTTCGATTTTGGATGGATCGACAGTAGATGGTTCAAAAAAACCGTTATTGAATGAGCCGTAAGCGACCATTCCTACGAGTGACAGGTTATCTGTCAATAAATTCCTACTAGTCAAGGAACCTACAAGGTTGTCCCATTCAAATCCAAATTGATTGGAAAATCTAAAATAATCCCCTGTGTTCAGAAGGTTAAAGTCCAGGCTGTTTTTTTCAGAGAACTGATGGTTGACGCCTAAATAGATGTCATGGAACCTGATTTTACTGTTTTGGATATCGCCTTCATCGGCCATGTTCAACAGCCAATTGGCATTGGACAATCTTGTCGCCAGAATCATGGAAGTTTTTTCAGGTACAATCGGACCCTCTACCATCAGTTTGCTGACAGCTGTGCCCAATGAAGCACTTCCTCCCCATTTTTCTTTATTTCCCTTACGCATTTCAATGTTGAGGGCAGAAGAACTCCTTCCTCCAAAATAGCTTGGGACGGCGCCTTTATACAAGGTAAAATTTTGTAATGCATCGCCATTGAAGGAGGATAAAAATCCCAATGCATGGCTGTTGCTGAGTACAATCGTCTCGTTCATCATGATCAGGTTCTGATCTGCCTGACCGCCCCGGATATTCATGCCGGCTGAACCTTCTCCAACAGATGTCACCCCGGGCATTGATTGAAGTACGTTAAAGACATCCGGTTCCCCAAGAAAAGCCGGGACAAGTTTGATGTCTTCGATGTTCATTTTGGTCACACCGGTAATTGGGCTACGGATATTTCTGTCCCTTTCATCTGCTTCAACAGTGAATGCCTCTAACTCAAAATCCAAGTTTACAAGTCCTACATCCAATTGTCCATCCCCATATAATTGGATCAGATAATGTGCGGGCCTTTTTCCAAACTGACGGAAAACAATGCGGTGCCTTCCGGAATCTAATGAAAGGACATAATGCCCATTTTGGTCTGTGTTATTTCCTGCAAAAAAACCATCAATATGGATGGATACCCCAGAAATGGTTTCCTTGGTTTCCAAATGGCTTACCGTTCCGGTCAAGAAATATTGGGCTCTCTTTGGAGAATTTTTTTGATCAAACCTCAGTTCAATGAATTCTGTCTGGGCTTGAAGATTGGGTATGCAGAGGAACAATAGGATCAAAATGGTCAATAACCAAAAACCACAGTTGTGAAAAGGCCTTCCACTAAGTTGGTTTTCAATTTTGGGAATTGAAAAAATATTTTGGGTTTTGACTGGCACTGTTTTTTGTGGTTAATAGGTCAATAGGAATGTAAATTAATGGTTTTATTCCGCCTTTCTTTACCAAATCAGTAATTTTCATTTTACCACAATATTTTTTTCTGTCCTATTCATAGAATTCCGCCTAGGAATAAATTGTATATGCTGAAACAGGCCAACCTTAATTGGAATGTTTTGGTGATTGATTTAATTTTATTTTTTTTACCTTATAGTTTCTTTATTGGTGGGTAAAATTCAATTAGGGTGACAAAAGGTTCTGTTTATGTTCAAAGACTTGTAAGGATAAACTTGTTGCTGATTCTTTTTTTGGTGCCTGTCTTGGCAAAATCTCAGGTCATCGTTGGTAAAATCACCGACGAAAAGACCGGAGAGCCAATGCCATTTGCCAATGTATTTATCAACAATACTACCATTGGAGCTACAACAGATATCAATGGGGATTATAAAATTGAAGGAGATTTATCCCAAAACCTTGAAATCGTTGCGTCCTTTGTCGGTTACACAACCAAATACAGAAAAATTTCATTTGGAAACAGGATTCAAATTGTTGTCAATTTTCAGTTGGTATCTAAGGAATCCCAACTAGATGAAGTAACGCTCAAATCCAAACGTGATAAAAGATGGGAAAGAAACCTTAAAAAATTCAAGCGGGTTTTTTTAGCGGTTCCAAATGATCCATTTTTCAAAAAGAATGAAATCCTCAACCCTTGGGTTATTGATTTTGAAGAAGGGAAAACCCGCGGGTCAAAATACCTGTTGGCGAGTGCTTCGGAGCCACTCAAAGTTTCGAATTTGGGTTTGGGGTATAATTTGGATTACCATTTACGGGAATTTATCCAGACGAGGGACGGGTTCCATTACTTTGGGTTGGTCAATTTTCATGAAATAGACACTGTCTCTACTGAAGAAAAGAAATCTTGGGAAGATCAAAGAAACTCCACTTATTTCGGGTCCCTACGCCATTTCCTACATTCTCTACTCCATGATGAAGCGAAAAGCCAGGGATATAGGCTATATCTGGTAGATAGCTTTCCACCAAAAACGAGAACCAATGTATTCCACGAGGAATTGGGAAATTCCATCAAACCACTTCCATTTGATTCCTTAAAAATTGACACACTTCCCAATGGGAATTTTGGGCTTTATTGGCCTGACAGAGTTGAAATTCATTTCAAAAAGAAGACTTGGGCAAATGATTACTATACAAGAGTATATTACCCTCTTAGTTGGATCACTTCTCCTACATGCTATTTTGAATTTGATGCCAATGGGATTCCGACCGATCCAAGGCAGATTATTTTTTCAGGATATATGGGAAGACATAGAGTGGGCAGATTTTTGCCGCATGATTTCGTCCCTTCCAAGGATTATCTTACTCTCTTTTCTGAAATTGACACCGCACTTTTGGGCCAAACAAGATGGAATTCTCTTCGGGAAAAACCCTATCTGACATTCAATAAGTCTTATTATACCCCTGGTGAGACCGTTTGGTTTAATGCCCGGATGATTTACCAAAACCAGTTTTTGGTAGATTCTATGAGCCGGGTTCTTTATGTGGACTTGGTCAATGAAAAGAAAGAATTGGTGATTCAGGAAACTTTTGAGATACGGGAAGGTATGTCAAAAGGACAGCTTAAATTAGGGTCTGACCTCAAAGCAGGAAATTATACCATCCGTGCCTACACCAATTGGATGAGGTACTATCCTGAGGCAGATTACTTTTACAAACCATTGCCTTTGATTTCAGCTGACCGGGAAGTTATTTCCTCCACAGATGTACTTCCTTCGGATCAGGAAGGAGAGGAAATATCCATTGCATTTAAAACTGACATTGCCCGTGAAGAGCTTTTCAATAAGGCCAACATCAGCATTTCGGTTTTGGATATGGACAGTTCCTTTGTGGATTCGGATTTCAGTATTTCCCTGATCGATGCGGATTTGGCAACGTTTATCGGCGAAGAAAAAACGATAGAAACCGAAATAAACTGGATTGGAACTGAGCTTGGGGATTATGAATTTCCGGAGGAAGAATACAATATTGAATATGGGATTTCTGTGGAAGGCATTTTTTCAGACAGAGAAGGTAAACCATTGGATGTTCCATTGACCGTGGTACTGGGACAAATGGAAGATTATGGTGTGATTAAGTCTGATACATCAGGTTATTTTTGGGGGACAGGGCTTTTGTTTACCGATTCGGCTGAGGTTGCGATTGCAGCATTAAACCAGAGAAGGAAGTCTTTTGGAAACATTTCGCTCATTGAGCCTTTGAGACCGGAGGTTTTACTCAATTTGCCCAAACTTCAATTGGAAACCAGGCTAAAATCAACAATTGGAAAGCTTGATATTTTTGATGGAGATTATGTTGAGTTGGAGGAGTTCCTCATTGAAGAGGAAAAAAAGCAAACCATGGAGGAGAAAAACTACGGATACGGAGATGGCGATAGGAGTATAGGTCCTGATTTTTTGGAGAAATTTCCGGAACAAACACTGGATGTAATAGTCGGTATGAACATGCAGGGAGGTGGATTGGGAAATTTTAATTGGGGACTTGATGCCGGAGAACCACTTTTAATCATTGACGGCGCACGCTATTTTACGGATAGCAGAGAATCTACTATGTCAGTTTTAAAAACTTACATAGCTGCCGAAGTTGAATCCATCGAAGTCTATACTTTCAGTGCTGCCCAGTTTGGCATGGCGGGATTTGCAGGAGTCATCATGGTAAATACCAAAAAAGGGGCAAAGGCCCCTCAGGGTCCTGATCAGGTTTTCAACAGTGAAGAATTTCAAATATTTAAAATAAGAGGATTTACTCGTGTCATTGAATTCCCTGTTCAAAAGGCTGAATCTGAAATCCCCGAGTCTAGACAATCGCTTTATTGGAATCCTAACGTCAAGACCGATGGGGAGAATGAAAGCTTTACTTTCTCAGTCAATCTTCCCAAGACTACCAAAAACATGTTCTTGAAGATTGAAGGCATGAGTGGCGACGGCCTACCTTTTTACCGGATTTTTCAAATTCCGGTCAAC
>NZ_CDSBKL010000313.1:0-5000 GCF_977115555.1 Aquiflexum sp. | reverse complement strand
ATACTCCTTGGATTTAATTTTTTGGTCCTTACATACAGTTCATTTATTATTTGGCTGATTACCACTTCCTATTTCGTGTATTTCCCACAATTGTACCGGACAGGGAATTTCACAGGCTTTCTTTTTATGCCTATGATGTACCTCTATATCCGGCTCGTAGTGTCAGGAAAAAAACTTCAATGGGTAGATGCTTTGCACCTGATAATTCCTTTGATTTTTATAGTGGATTATTGGCCTGTCCTGATGCTTGATACAAATGATAAATTGGCGCTTATCCAATCTGAAATCTCTAACCCTGCCTTATTTACTGCTTTTAGCCAATCCCGCTTTTTTCCTCCAAACTTCTACACCCCATTTAGATCTGTGGTGTTATCGATCTATTGGATTCTGTCAGTTTATTGGGTAAGGCAGGCAATCAGGAAGAATGAAAAGGAGGTATTTGCCAAAGAATGGCTTACCTGGATTAAAGTTTTTTTGGTATTGGAATTTTTTGTTTTCTTTCCGTTTTTCATGCTTTTCTGGACTGTAGGGCCAATCACAGGCTTCCATTTGATCCACATTAATATTGTTATCCTCAATTTGGGTACCGGATTATCGCTTATGTTTTTTCCAAAAATCCTTTATGGCTTGGACAAAGAGAAGTTTGAGCAACAACTCCAAAAACGTAAATCAAAAATAGAGATTTTGGAAAATCTCTCGGCAGAAAAAACCGCAGAAATAGAAAATAAATTAAATCTGATCCTTGGGCATCAAAAAAAATATTTGAAGCATGGTTATTCCATTCATGACCTGTCAGGCGATACCGGGATACCTACCTATCTTTTGACCATGTATATCAACAAGGTTTTGGATACTACTTTTTCCGATCTCATCAATCAAAAAAGGATAGAAGAATGCTGTGAATTGATGTCTTCTCAAAAATACGCCCATTTGGCAATTGAAGGATTTGCTGATTTATGCGGATTCAATAATCGGAATTCATTCTCATTGGCTTTCAAGAAGTTTAAGGATATGTCTCCCTCTGCCTATTACAAAATCAATTCAGTAAAATAATCCCTCATTTCAGATTCTTTCCCAAGATATTTTGGAATGACCATTTTCGTAAAAAGTAATTTGCATGTACGCAATGATGCCAAAAGTATGATAATTCAATAAAAATCTTGGCTAAACACTGAGATACCCTGTTCTTCAGTCTTCCGACTTCTGTCTTCCGTCCTGTCTGCAGTATTATAATGGGTTACTAGCAAAGAAGATGACGTCTATTCTAAGTCCTTCCAAATTCGCCAAATTGAGTTTACTTAAGCTTTTTTACAACAGGTTTATCCATGGAAATTTTTTAAAACATTCATTTTAATTTTCCATCATTTTGCAAAATTTCGATGGTTTCGTATGGAATTAGGCTAACTTAGTAATGTGTTACCCGGCTATTGACTTGTTTTATGGAAATAAATGCAATAAACCTGTTCTTCCTTTTTTCAATGTTTATTGGTTCTTTGGTAGGCTTGGTTCTGATTTATTTTGGTTTTAAAAAAAACCGGGCCAACGTCCTGCTCGGGTTTAATTTTTTGTTGCTTACCTACATGTCATTTATAATTTGGCTTCTTACTTCAGGATATTTCTTTCATTTCCCGTTTTTTTACAGAACAGGGAATTTAGCCGGATTTCTGTTTATGCCTTTGATGTACTTATATATTCGAATGGTATTGACAGGAAAAGGTTTAAAGTGGATGGACTTAATCCACCTTTTGCCTTTCTTGATTATTCTGGTAGATTTTTGGCCGATTTTTATGCTTAGCAATGATGAAAAAATCCTGTTAATCCAATCAGAAGTATCCAATCCGGTATTGTATACAAGTTACAATCAAAGCCGTTTTTTTCCACCGAATTTCTATACCCCATTTAGATCCCTTGTATTGGCATTTTATTGGGTGATTTCTGCCATCATGGTATGGAAAAATGCAAAGAAACAGGATTTAAGAGGTTTTGCCAAAGAGTGGTTTGTGTGGATTAAGATATTTTTGGGATTGGAACTCTTGGTTTTTTTTCCATTCCTTTTGTTGTTTTGGGCCATTGAACCTTTGACAAACTTTTTATTGGTTCATCTGACTATAGTACTACTTACTTTTATTACCAGTCTTGCTTTGATTTTTTTTCCAAAAATCCTATATGGAATGGATCAGAATCTTTTTGAGGAAAAGGCCATTAAAATAAAATCGGAAAAGACAGAGCAGTTATCAGATCAAAAAATCAAAGAAATTGAAGAAAAATTGGATAAGGTATTAAATAAGGATAAAAAATTTCTCCAACACGGTTACTCCATCCAATCTTTAGCAGAAGACACAAATGTCCCGGTATATTTGTTGAGACTCTATATCAATTCTCATCTCAAAACCAATTTTTCTGATTTTATCAATGAGAGAAGGATAGAGGATTCCTGCAACTTGATTGAATCCGGGAAATTTGAGCACCTTTCTTTGGTGGGGCTTGCAGAATTGTCCGGATTCAATAATAGAAATTCTTTCACTTTGGCTTTTCAAAAGTTCAAAAATGTTTCTCCCTCAGCCTATATCAAATCTGTTAAAGGAAAGGAATAGATTGAATATGGCCAATTTTGTTTAAAGATTGGCATTTAAGTGACTCCAACTTGCCTTTTCACTTTTATCCTTAGTAAATTTATGTGTTAACTAAATCCAAAAACTTATATGAAATTTATGGGCATGAACCGAGTTTGCAAAACTTTACTGATTCCATTTTTGATGGTTATATTGTTTAGCCAGGTCAGTTGTAATAACCAGAATACCGAAACTTCAGATACCGGAACTTCAGGGTCAGATTTATCGGTAAGCGACCACTTCGATCCAAAAGGAAAAGGTCCTTCCAAACATACCTTGGCGATTTGGGAAAATTGGAAGAAATCTTTACCCTTTGATGACAAGCGCGACTTTGAAGAGCAACAAAAGGGATTTATCGCTGCACCGGATTTTAGACAGATTAAAGATGCTGAAGGAAATGTTATTTGGGATATTGGCAGGTACGATTTCCTTTTGAAAGAGCAGGAATATCAAACAATACATCCTTCTCTTCAACGTATTGCCACCCTAAATATGGGATATGGCTTGTATAAAGTCACTGATGGGATTTATCAGGTTCGCGGGTTTGATTTATCGAATATGACCTTGATTGAGGGAAAAACCGGTTGGATCCTTCTTGATGTTTTGATTTCGCGTGAAACAGCCGCCGCAGCATTGAAATTTGCCAATGAGCAATTGGGTGAAAGACCCGTAAGTGCAGTTATTTATTCTCACTCACATGTCGACCATTTTGGCGGCGTAAGAGGTGTGATCAATGAGGAGGATGTATTTTCAGGGAAGGTTAAAGTTATTGCCCCTGAAGGACTTATGAATTTTGCAGTATCTGAAAATGTGATCGCAGGTAATGCCATGAACAGAAGGTTGTTTTATCAATATGGTGTGCTGTTGCCTGTTAGTCCATATGGCCACGTCGATCAGGCTCTTGCTAAAAATGCTTCAAGAGGTATGGTAGGTCTTATAGCACCTACCATTTCTATCAGCAAACCTGTTGAAGAGCATACCATCGATGGAATCAGGATGATATTTCATAATACGCCAAATACTGAGGCTCCTGTAGAGATGAATACTTATTTTCCTGATAAAAAAGCATTGTGGATGGCTGAGAACGTTACAGCCACCATCCACAACATTTATACCTTAAGGGGAGCTTTGGTACGGGATGCATTGACTTGGTCCAAAAAAATATCTGAGGCACTCTATATGTTTGGAGTGGACGCAGATGTAATGTTTGCCTCACACCATTGGCCTAGATGGGGCAATGAGCGTGTCCAGGAAGTACTCCGGGCACAACGTGATACTTATGGCCATATCCATAATACAGTATTGAACCTTGCAAATCAAGGCGTGACTGTGAACGAAGTTCATAATGTATACGAAGTACCTGCCAGCTTACAGAAGCAGTGGTCGGTAAGGTCTTATCATGGTTCAGTAGAGCATAACAGCCGCGCGATTATCAACAGGTATTTGGGATATTGGGATGCCAATCCACTTACTTTGATACCTATGCCTGAAAGGGAGTCGGCGCCATTGTATGTCGAAATGATGGGTGGTGCAGGACCGATTATTGAAAAGGGCCGGGAGCTTTTCGAAGAGGGTAAGTATAAGCTTGCCTCTGAAATTTTGAATAAATTGGTATTTGCAGAACCGTCGAACCAAGAAGCCAAAGACCTTTTGGCTGATTGTTATGAGCAGATTGGATATCAGCAAGAGAGTACAAGTGTCAGGAACAGTTTCTTGGCAGGTGCTTATGAACTTCGAAACGGTATCCCCGGTGGAGCGCAACCTTCATCTGTTACACCTGATGTAATTCGTGCCATGAGCACTGAAACCTGGCTGGATTTCTTGGGAGTAAAACTCAACAGTAAAAAAGCTGAAGGAAAATCATTTAAAATGAATATCATCACTCCTGACAACAATGAGAAATACTTGGTAGAGCTAAGTAATTCTACATTGTCAAATTTAAAAGGATTTACAGCAAAGAATGCAGATCTCACACTGACCTTGAACAGGTCCGATCTGAATTTGGCAATGATGGGGGTAAAAACCTTTGAAGAACTATTGAAGGAAGGTAAAGCGAAAGTCGAAGGAAATCCACAGATTTTGGCGGATTTGGTGGGAATGCTGGACGAATTTGATTCACGCTTTGAAATCCTGCCAGGTACAAAAAAAGAAAAGTACCAAGCACCTAATGCCGATGGTGGATTTGATGCACCTGCCTACATAGAAGATTGATTTTTGAATTTTCTTTCAACCTACATATCCCTAAAGAGGTAAATTGATTTCCTGAAATGAATCCCGGTTCATTTTATGAAATCAGTTTGTACCGTGCTATATTTTTCTTGCAATGATTCCTTTAATAGGTGCAATACACGGTATAACCTCTGAGATATCATGCTTATATTCATGTGT
>NZ_CDSBKL010000312.1:0-5010 GCF_977115555.1 Aquiflexum sp. | reverse complement strand
GATAAAAAGTGCCACAGCAAGGTATATATAGACATAATCGATGTTGCCGTTTGGTTCGATCTCAGAATCTAGGTTGGAATAAAGGTGGATATCTGTCAGTGGCCAAAGGAACAGTTGGGTACCTTTGGAAGCAGGCACTCCCGCCTGGTTTTCACCCATGTGCCTATCGATCAGTTCCGGTAATTTTGCCTCAAAGGTTTTGATGTCCACATTTTCTCCAAGCAAAAGGTATGTGGAAAAACTATTGGCGCCGAAATTCTTCATCATCTGCTCTTCTCCTCCAAAGAACTCCTTAACGGGTCTCATAGAAGCCAGAAAATCCACATGAATATGAGAATTGTCCGGCGTGTCAGCCATCAGCCCCCTGACCACAAAAGGAACTTTTTGTCCCACCAATTCCAGTTCCAAGGGTTTGCCAATAGGATTATCATTGCCAAAGTACTTCCTTGCCATCGATTCGGTGAGAATAATGGCATCACTGAATTCACCCAAGTCTCCGGCTTTACCTTCCAACAGATCCCAAGAAAAAACTTCAAAAACCTCAGGATCAGCAAAGAAAAAACGCTCTTCCACAAAGGCTTTATCATTGTACTTGACCAAAGGATCAAAATTAAAAACCCTGACAGCCTGCTCCACATCATCGCCAAAATCAGCTTTGATCAGCGGGGCAAATGGCGGCGCAGCATGTCCAAGGTGAAGACTGATCTCTCCATCCTGATTGTACCATGCACGGGACACACGGACTATCCTTTCGGACTTTTCATGGAACCTGTCATAACTCAGTTCATGCTGTACAAACAAAAGAATCAAAATACTCACCGACATCCCCACAGCCAAACCAAAGATATTGATCATGACATAAAGAGGATGCTTTTTGGTATTTCTAAGTACGATTTTTATATAGTTGCTGACCATGGTTGTAGGGTTCTAGTGGTTGTAGTAGTTATAGTGGTTGTAATTGTTGTCTGCGGCGCGTTGTCATTGTTATCGGAATCGTCACCCTGAGGCACGAAGGGTCTTTTGATTGGTTGTAGTGGTTGTAATTGTTGTCGAATCCAACATTTTTAATTCATCATTCTGAATTCATAATTCCAGAAACTGACCACTGATTACTGTCTACTGATCACTCTTTTTAATCACCTTTGCGGAACCGGTAGATGAAATATTGGTACTTTCAGGATTGCCAGAATAATAGACATTTCCGGAACCCGTGGATTTGACATTCAGGTTTTCTACCGCGCCGATGTATGATTTTCCAGAACCTGTTTTGTTGATGCTTGCTTTTTCAGCTACCAATTCAGCTCCTTTGAAATCGCCGGAACCTGTTTGGGATACGCTGATCGATCCAACAGTTCCGCCTGCGATGGATACGATTCCCGATCCCGTCAATCCCACCGAAAGGTTGTCCGCATTTACGTTTTTCAGAATGACACTTCCCGAACCTGTATTTCCCAAGGAAAGCGATCCTGAAGAAATATCAGATTGCATTTTGATACTTCCCGAACCGGTGCTTTTCAAACCTTCCACTTCCCTGACGGTCACGTAGACTGTCAAGCCGATATTTCGGTAGTTGCCTTTTTTAAGGGAAATTTTCAAGGTATTGTTTTCAACTTCCGTGATGACTTTGTCCAGGGAAATGTTGTTGGACTCCAGACGGACCTCGTCTTTATTTCCCGTTTGGACGATGACATCCCAACTACCGCCCGAGTATATTTTTGTAAAATTTCCGGGTGTACGGGTTTCGGTTTGCTGTGCCAAAACAGATATGGCGATAAAGAAAAGAGAAAAAGCGAGGATGATGGATTTGCTGGTTTTCATGGCTATAGAATAAGAATTGGTTTCTATATCTTTTTCAGAGATTGTGCCAAAGCAAAAAACAGGCTTGAAGAGTATTAATTGACAATCTAAAGAACATTCATTGTCCGTACAGGACTGATTTTGTTCGCTCACGGTCAAAAAAAGGGAAACCAATAAATTTAGAATGCTGAATGAAAAATTAGGGTTAAAATATAATTAAGAGGCCATAGCTGTAAGTAATATGCTTCACCTTGTCATTTAGAAGAAAGTGAGAAATCTAAATGAATGAATCTCGCAAAGACGCTAAGTCGCAAATAATTAGAAGCGAAAGATTAGAAGCAAAAAAACGAGAGGGCTTTCCAAAAATATCATCTTGCTCACTTCTGATCACCGATAGTTCACCTATGAGCTAAAGAAGTTTAGCGAAAAGCTCAGTGAGTTTACCTTCGGGCAAAGTGAGTTGTGTAATAAGCTCAGTTAGTTCACCTTTGAGGTAAGTGAGTTGAGCTAAAAGCTCAGTCAATTCACCTCCGAGTACAGTGAGTTTACCTCCGAGCACAGTAAGTTGAGCAAAAAGCTCAGTGAGTTCACCTCTGAGCACAGTGAGTTTTGCAAAAAGGTGAACTGGGTAGGTAAAAAGGTGAGTGAGTTCGCCTATGAAGTGGAGGGGGGTACTTCGGAAGTCCCCCCTCCTCTTAGGAAGTACCCTTGTGTGATGAAATATTTTTACCTCCCGATTCTTGGGAATGGTATTTCAGTGTCTTTGGAAGAATTCAGAATTTTTTTTCAGTGAAAATCAGCAAAAAATTGAACTTCTCAGAAATGGGATTTCAAATCGCCTCTAGCCGCCAATGTTTGTGTCTCCACAAACATTTTTCTTTTTTCTCTTTACCCTCAGTGTCCCCTGTGAACTCAGTGGTGATAAAAATTTCATTCGTCCTTGATAGAATCCACCGGATTGGCCCAAGCGGCCTTTAATGCCTGGGAACCCACGGTCAACAAAGCGATCAACAAGGTCAGTCCTCCTGCCAACAGGAATGTGGAAAATGAGATTCCGGCTTTGTAAGGAAATCCTGACTGCCATGTCTTCAATGCCCACCATGAAAAAGGAAATGCCAACAACAAAGCTATTCCCACCAAGATCACAAAATCCTTACTGACGAGTTGGATGAGGCTTTCACTGCTCGCGCCCAATACTTTCCGGATTCCGATTTCCTTGGACTTTTGCTGTACGGTATAGGCTGCCAAAGCAAACAAACCCATGCAGGAAATCAGAATCGCAATGATCCCTCCTACCAAAAACGCCTCTCCCAATTGCTGTTCCTGCTTGTATTGGACGGCATACCGCTCGTCCATGAAGAAATAGGAAAAAGGATTTCCGGGAAAAATTCCCTCATAAATTTCCTCGATTGATTCCAGGTTGGCCCTCATTTGCTTGCTGTTGACGATCATGCTGAAATACCCCGAAGCCTGTGAAGGCAAAAAAACCATCGGCTTGATCTCTTCTTTCAGGGACATGTGATGGTAATCCTTGACCACTGCCAAAACTTCAAATGCTTCTCCCCAAAGTATGTTCTGCCCTACTGCCGCTTCAGCAGATTCAAATCCCAGTTCCAAAGCCGCCTTTTCATTGAGCATGAGTTTTTTGGAATTTCCCCAGCCTTGGCTTGCTTCCTCGGTGGTGAAATTTCTTCCTGCCACCAAGGTCATGCCATAGGTATTGACAAATTCATCATCCATGATCATCATGCCATAAGATTTGTCTTTGTCCTCAGGTCGGGGGACCATCGGCGTAATGCCACTTGCAAAGAAATTATAACCAATCCCCGGCAAGGCATTGGAAGTACTTAATTTCTCCACAAATGCCTGAGACCTGAGGGAAGATTTGAAAGCGGAAATTTTGGATGCACCGTTTTCACCAATGTCGTTTGGTCCGTCAATCACCAGTTTCTGAGAAATATCCATTCCAAGATTTTGGTTTTGCATAAAACTGAGTTGGTCGCGGATCGCAATGGTACCGACAATGATGGTCACCGATATGGCAAACTGAAGGATGACCAATGATTTCTTGAGCGTTTGGCTGTTTTTGGGTTGGAATTTAACCTGAAACTGATGGCCAAACCTACCGGAAAGCAAAACCACATAAAACCCGGAAAGGATGGTACATGTACCAAAAATCCCAACTAAGACAAGCCAAAACACAGGAAGTGAAAATGACCCAAACCAAAGTGGGAATCCAAAAAGATTTTCAAATGGGCTTTGGACGAGGTTGACGATCAGACATGAAAAGGCCAAGGCCAAAACCATCAGCAAGAGGGTTTCGATCATAAACTGTTGCGCAAGTTGCCAGCTTCCGGCACCCAACACTTTTCTCATCCTGATTTCCTTGATTCGGGTAAGGATATTGGCTGCAGATAGATTCAGGTAATTCACATACGCAATCCCCAAAATCATCAAAGCAATGGCAGCAAATACCAAAACAGTACCCATACTGCCTTCTGTCGGCAAAGGGTCAGACAGGGAATTGCCCAAATGGATTTCTGAAAGTGGCTGTAAAATGACAGTTACATCCTTTGCATCAGGATTTTGACGCAAAAACTGGGTGATCTGATCTTCAGTAATTTCTTTTTCTGCACCATCTTTGAGTGTCAGGAAGAGGTTGACAAAACCTGACTCCAAACCATTGGGATCAGCCCAATCGTTGCCATTTCTGTTGGCGGCAATTTCCAAAGTATGGATTGATAAAAACACTTCTCCTTTGATATCAGAACGGTCAGAAATATCCTCCAAAATCCCTGTAACCGTATAGTCTGTCTTCCCAAATTGATTGCTGACCTGTATGGTTTTTCCTATTCCATTTTCACCACCAAAAAACTTCTTCTCCAACTTGGAAGAAATCACCACTGTATTGGGCTGTCTTAGGTCGGCATTACCACTTCGAACCGGAAAGGAAAAAGACTTAAAAAAATCTCCATCCACCAACATCACCCAATCTTCTTTGAATGATTCTTGGGTCTGGGGAATGGTAATCAGACCCCCGGCTATCTGACTTGCAAGCTTATTGACGTGTTGGATATCTGAAAACTGATCCTCCAATACCGCCGCATATCCCGGAGGAAGAAAAATCTCAGGTTCACTCAGCTTATCGGTAACCACAAGCCTGAAAATATGATCCTTGTTGCTATGAAAATCATTGTATGTCCATACAAAGAC
>NZ_CDSBKL010000311.1:0-5047 GCF_977115555.1 Aquiflexum sp. | reverse complement strand
CAAGGATAAAGAAAATAAAGCTTGATCCAGAATTTGATCTTGTAAAATCATTCAATGGCCTAGTTCGATCCTATCCAAATGCCTTTGTCAATTTCTTTCATATTCCTGAAGTCGGGACTTGGATAGGCGCTTCCCCTGAAATCTTAATCCAGACAAAAGGCGAAGAGTTTTATACCATGTCACTAGCGGGCACCCAAAAAGCACAGGGAGAAAATCCCTTGAAATCCGCAGCATGGACACAAAAAGAAATTGAAGAACAGGCCCTTGTCAGTAGGTATATAGTGGATTGCTTCAAAAAAATCAGACTGAGGGAATACGATGAACATGGCCCAAAAACTGTCCTTGCCGGCAACCTCCTACACCTTCGCTCAGATTTTAAAGTCAACATGAAATCCACCAACTTCCCTCAATTAGGAACGGTAATGCTCCAACTCCTGCATCCTACTTCGGCAGTTTGTGGAATGCCAAGAAATGCTGCACTAGAATTTCTACAAAAAAATGAACCCTTTAACAGGTCATTTTTCGCCGGGTATATCGGCCCGGTAAATGTGGAAGATGAAACTTCCATCTATGTCAATCTCAGGACAGCAAGAATCGCGGATGGACATGCTATATTATATGCCGGGGCAGGCGTCACAGAAGACTCAATCCCTGAAAAGGAGTGGGAAGAAACAGAAATGAAATGTGACATTATCGCCAAACACCTTAACTAGAATAAAATATTGGTCCTTCAACCTATTATTGATTTAGCCTCGATTTGCGCACTAAAGGGTGCAAAAAACGTCATCCTTTCACCAGGATCGAGATGTGCCCCCATCACCCTTGCCTTTGCGAGACATCCAGACATCCATACCAGGACCATCCCAGATGAAAGGTCTGCCGCATTCATAGCATTGGGAATAGCACAAGAACTTGGTCAACCCGTTGTCCTAGTCTGTACATCAGGTTCGGCTGCTTACAATTATGCACCTGCCATCGCTGAAGCTTATTTTCAACAGGTTCCTTTGATAGTCATCACGGCCGACCGCCCACCAGAATGGATCGACCAATGGGATGGGCAGACGATACGTCAAACTGAAATTTATGGCAAACATGTGAAAGGATTTTTGCAGTTCCCTGATGAATTTGGACATCCTGACAAAGTATGGCATGCTAATAGAATTGTGAATGAAGCAATAAACATAGCCTGCCAATTTCCATTCGGACCGGTACATATCAACATTCCTTTGCGCGAGCCTTTTTATCCTGAAAACACAGAATCATTCGATTATTCGAATTCTCCCAGGATAATCGAACCGCATTATTCTGAATTGATGTTGACACAAAAAACAAAAAATGATTTGGTTCAAGCTTTATCAGGATTTAAGAATATCCTCATAGTACCTGGTCAGCAAAAATCTGATTCAAGCATTCAGTATATTTTGGATGAATTGGCAAAAAGCGGAAAAGCGGTTGTGGTAACAGATACAATTTCGAATCTTCAGTCTGAATTCACCATCAACCAACATGACCATTTTGTAGGAAACGAAAAACTAAATGGATCATTAAAACCTGATCTGGTTCTTACCTTCGGCAAATCCATTATTTCTAAAAGTTTGAAGGTTTTTTTAAGAAATTCCGAAGCAGTCCATTGGCACATTCAACCGGCTGGCTACATACCTGATACGTTTCAGGGATTGACAAAAACTATTCATTGCCAGGTTTTGGAAATTTTGGACTTACTGAATGAGGCTTTATTACCTAATAGCAGCTTTGCTTCTTCCTGGCAAAAATTTGAAAACAAGGTTCGGGAAAGTTTTGATTCCATATTGGGGAATTCAGAGTTTGGGGAATACCAAGCGATTTCGATTTGCATGAAAGCCGTCCCTTCAGATTCCAAAATCCACCTTGCCAACAGCATGGCTGTCCGATATGTCAACTTTCTGGGAAAGAGAACTCAAGAAATTTATTGTAATAGAGGTACAAGTGGCATAGATGGGAGTAGCAGTACTGCAGTCGGTTGTTCCTTGAGCACTGATGCTTATGTCACATTGGTGACCGGAGATATGGCATTCTTTTATGACCGCAATGCTTTTTGGCACAATTACCCAATTCCCAATCTGCGAATTGTATTATTGAACAACCATGCCGGAGGGATTTTCCGATTGATTGATGGCCCGGCAAAACAACCTGAATTACAGGAGTATTTCGAAACCAGACAAAATTTGGATGGTAGAAATTTGGCTAAAGAATTTGGGTTTGAGTATCATCTTGCCACTGACATGGACAGTTTAAAAATTGGTCTCGCAGATTTCTATTCAAAATCACCTGTTCCAAAAATTCTTGAAATACAATCAGACAGTACCAAAAATGCAGATATCTTAAAATGGGTAAAGTCAAAAATAAACCAATGAGCATAAAAAAAACCGGAATCACTTCCGGTTTTTTTAGGATTAAACAACTTTATTAAATTTCCTGAAACACCCTGACATAATCTACAACCATTTGTTGTGGAAAAATAGTTGTTCCGTTTGGGCTGCCGGGCCAGTTTCCACCTACGGCCACATTGAGTAACAGAAAGAATGGTTTTTTGAATTCATCCAAAGCGCCAGGCGTTATATCTATTTCATGATAAGGGACATTATCCAAAAGCCAAACGATTTTGTCCTTATTCCAGATAATAGAAAACACATGAAACTCACCGTTGAATATTCCGGAGTTTTTCTTCTTACTTCCGCCAAATTGGGCATAGTTTCCATTATTATCCCAGTGAACGGTACCATGAATGGTATTGTCCCTGCCATCGGCATTACCACCGATCATCTCCATGATATCTATTTCACCGCAGGCAGGCCAATTGACAGTAGTGATATTATCACCAAGCATCCAGATAGCAGGCCAAATTCCTTGCCCTTTTGGTAAAGCTGCGCGAACATCAATCCTACCAAAAGTGAAGGATTTTTTACCTTGGGTTTTGACCCTTGAGGAAGTATAATTTCTGCTTCCAAAATTTTCCTGTTTTGCTTTGATGATAAGATATCCATCTCTCACCTCAGCGTTTTCCTGTCTGTAATATTCAAGTTCATTGTTTCCCCATCCACAAAGATTTGGACATCCATCTCCTATATCATACACCCAATCTGAAGAAAGGCTTGAACCTCCAAATTCATCATTCCAGACCAGATTGTAGCCGTTATAGGTCAGCGGACTTTCAAAACCTGTCAAGGGAATTTCCTCTTCCAGTTCTGCACCTGTGATTTCAACACTCTTAGTCAAAGAAATAAAATCGGCTTCTGTAGAATGTGCTTGTACCCTGATCGTATAGGTTCCTTCGGCATTGTAATTATAAACCACAGAATTACCTACTACTCTCTCAGGAACTTGATTTGGAAGACCATAGCTTACTTTGTAAAAGTTAGCATCAATTGCCTGAAAATCAATCTTCACAGCCCCTCTACCGGTTTTTTCGACCGATACCTGTAGGTTACTTGGCAGCAATACCTGTTGGTCTACTTCTTCCTGAGAACAAGAAGATGAAGCAAATACCGCCAGAAAAAGAAGATAGATCAATTTAACTTTTGCCATTATCAAAATCATTTAAATTTCAACCGGAACTAATATAAATGACCAGAAAACAGTCCCATTATTAGTTATATCGATAGTAATAGTCAATTCCTCAGTGTCGCCGTCTTTGACATAATTCAATACATCGTAAGTCACAGATTTATTTGTATCCGGCGGTCCTGCAGAGTATTCTCCTCCATTAAACGCTTTAGGCAAGACCATAAAAGCACCTGTCCCTGTCACTGTTATTTTTGATCTTGTGGACTCATTCCCTTCAGTAAAGGAAAATGAATGGATTCCAGATTTCCATGCCTCGCCGGGTTTTCCAATCAAGTTAGCTTCAGGCTGACATCCTTCAGTTTCTACCCCCATGTAAGACTCCCCAAAGATATCATCCAATGCATCATATTCAAATTCCCCACCTTCATTGAAAATGAATAGGTCATTGAAAAGACAAGGTCTTGCTGAAGAAAGATTCTCTCCGTTTGGATAATATTCATCACTTCCAGGTGATGGTCCTACACCAAAAGCTTTGGCAGCGGGCTTCAACTTCCATGCTTTTTTACCATTTCCGATAAGGTCCTGTAAAGTGAAAGTTCCGTCATTGGGCTCAGGATCGGGATCAGGAACTACGCCGCCTGTGCTGTCGTATCCAGCACGGATTAGCCTGATATACCAAGATAGACCTGCATTTGCTTGGTCAATTGACCTTAAGAACATCACGTTGTCATCAATACTTAGAACCTGATAAGTTCGGCTACCGGCAAAGTATCCCAAAAATCCTCCAGAAGAAATCGTGAGGGTAGGGAACCCAGTTTCCGGCTCTACTATTGTCCATGTAAGCCCATTGGGGGCATTAAAAGGAGCCCGCAAATCTCCAACGCCTGAATCAACAGCCCCTGGAAAATTAGGTCCTTGGGCTGCATTGATATAGACATCTCCATTGGTTTGCATGTTAAAACCAAACCCCGCAAGCTTAAAGGTATACCTGTCATCGTACATGCCAGCACCGGCTTTTTCGTTGGCTTTTGCCTGATACCATTCAGGGAAATATCCCGCTTGAACCGGATCAGGTCCAACACCAAAATGACCAGCTGAGGCGGAGTCAACCACCCAAATCTTGCCATCCACGGCGGAGGATCCACCTGTCAAAAAGTTATATATCGGTTTATCCAACAAAACAGGATCAGTCTCCTCAATAACGACTGTACGCGTAGAAGTGATATTGCCGCCTGCATTGAAAATAGTAAGCTTCACAGTGTAAGTACCTTTCAATGGATATATGCCTGTCACGGTTTTTCCTGTTCCGGTTGATCCATTTCCCAAATCCCAATTCATAATGAAGAACTCAGAATTCGCTGTGAAATTGATGATATTATCACTTTCGGCACTTGCTTCAAAAGTGAAGGCTGCATCTTCTTCGGTTGGCGGTAACGCATCCAAAGAATACTCTTCTATACATGCCCCTAACACGATAAAGGGCAATAGTAAAATGAGGTAATTT
>NZ_CDSBKL010000310.1:0-5066 GCF_977115555.1 Aquiflexum sp. | reverse complement strand
GGTAGAAAGAATTTGCCATTGTTCAGTAATCCACTGCCCAAAGAAAGGACTTTTGCCTGTGGGACATTTGGAAAAACCTTCCATATTACAGGATGGAAAATCGGGTATTGCCTTGCTCCTGAAAAACTTACCACTGAGTTCCGAAAAATCCATCAGTTCTTGACCTTCAGCACCGCAACCCCTTTGCAGTATGCCTTGGCGGACTTTATGGTCGAGCCATCAAGATATCTTCATCTCAATGACTTTTATCAGCAGAAAAGAGACTTGTTTTGTAAAGGGTTGAAGGATACTCCTTTTGAATTTACTCCTGCTCAGGGAAGTTTTTTCCAATTGGTCTCTTATGGTCACCTTTCGCAGGAAGCTGATTTTGATCTTGCTACCAGGATGACCAAAGAAATCGGTGTAGCGAGCATTCCTGTTTCAGTTTTTTTCCACAATAAGGCTGATCACAAGTTACTCAGATTCTGTTTTGCAAAAGATGATGAAGTTTTAGAAAAAGCGCTTGAATTGCTTCAAAAACGAATATTTTGAAAAGTTTAACAATCTCAAATCAGATTTTAAAAATCGGATAGCCATTAAGAGAAATTCAGGTTTAGTCTAATTTTGTAAAAAGGATGGCAATGGAATGGGACTTGACCAAATAAGAATTTTCAATGTGATTATCGGCATCGGACCAAAGGCAAATGTCTTTGGGACTTTCAAAACTAGTGTCTATCCATCTTCTCCAGCTTACTTTTTTGGCATCAATGGTTTTTGGGATTTCAAATGTTAGATCCTGATTGTAGGAGTTGATCAGGTAGTGCATGGCCATTTTACCGTTCAGGGACAAAATGGTCATCGCAATGCTCAGCGAAGAAGGAGACCAGTCAGGCTGATGAAGTTTGACACCGTGCCAATGGATTTTTGATTGGATGAGTAACTCCTTGAGACTCAAAGTAAAATTGGATTGGGAGGTTTCTCGCAATAACCGCTTTTTGATCAGGATTTTTACAAACCTGAATATATCTTCATTTTTTTCAACCAGATCCCAATCAAACCAAGTCAACTCATTGTCCTGGCAATATGCATTGTTATTTCCCTTTTGGGTATGGAGGATTTCATCTCCCATCAATATCATCGGTGCACCCAAAGACAATAAAGTCACAATAAAGAAATTTTTGACTTGTCTTTTGCGCAGTGCTAAGATCTTGAGATTATCGGTTGGACCTTCTACTCCGCAATTCCAGCTGAGGTTGTCATTGTGACCGTCCCGGTTGTTTTCACCGTTGGCAAGATTGTGTTTGACGTTGTAGGAAACAAGATCATTCAAAGTAAATCCATCATGGCAAGTGACAAAGTTGATGCTTTGCTCCAATTCCCTGTTTTTGGACTCATACATATCAGGACTTCCGATCAGTCGCGTCACAAAATCCCCTACTTTTCCTCTGTCTCCACGAAGAAAACTGCGGGCATCATCTCTGAATCTTCCGTTCCATTCTTTCCAGCTGTCTCCTGTGAAATTACCCACTTGGTACAAGCCTGAAGCATCCCAAGCTTCTGCGATCAGTTTGGTGCCCGCCAATATAGGATCTGATTCAATGTCCCAAAGAATCGGGGCATTTTCGATGGGATTGCCTTTTTCGTCCCTTGATAAAATAGAAGCAAGGTCAAACCTAAAGCCGTCCACATGCATGTCCCGAACCCAAAAGTGAAGACTGGAAATGATCATCTTACGGACAATTGACTGATTTGCATTCAGCGTATTGCCCGTTCCGGAGTAATTTTTATACTTCGACCGGTCATTGTCAAGAATGTAATAAATGCTGTTGTCAATACCTCTGAAAGTATAAGTCGGGCCTTCTTCGTGGTTTTCGGAGGTATGGTTAAAGACCACATCCATGATGACCTCCAAGCCGGCGCGGTGCAGGGCTTTGACCATGTCCCTGAATTCATCCAAAACCTTCAAGGGGTTTTCCGGATCAGTACTGTATCCCTGATGCGGTGCAAAAAACGAAATCGGACTATATCCCCAGTAGTTGGTTTTGCCTTCGGGGGCATCCTGCACATCAAACTGGAAAACAGGAAGCAATTCAACCGCCGTGATTCCGAGCTCTACGAGATAAGGGATTTTTTCAATAAGCCCTGCAAAAGTTCCCCGTTTTTCCGGTGCAACTCTGGAGTTTGGATTTTTGGTAAATCCACCGACATGCATTTCGTATATGACAGTAGAAGAAAAAGCTTTTCTTGGATGGAAATCTCCTTCCCAATCATATTGGTTTAAATCCGCAATTACACTCTTCAGGCTTGGGGCATCGGGTTTTTCATATATGCTGAGTGCTTTCCGGTCAAACAACTCAGGAAAGGCAATGGCTTTGGCATATGGATCAAGTAGAATCTTTGAAGAATCAAAGCGGTGTCCGTTTTGGGGATCAAATGGTCCGTAAACCCGGTAGCCGTAAAGTTGACCGGCCATTATTCCTCCAATAAAAATATGCCAATAAAAGTAGGTTCTGTTTTTTAAAGGGTCCAAAATAAATGTATGGCTCGGAGCAATATCGTCCTTATGATCAAAAAACAGTAGTTCTACCTTTATTGCATGCTTAGAAAACAAACAAAAATTAACACCTTCCGGGGTTAAGCTTGGACCAATAGGAAAGCTTTGACCTACTGAAGTAGAATATGGATGTGCTTTGGCAGACATTGGGCGAATTTGTCTCGATATTTACTAGGTGTCGAATTAAACAGGATTTTTATCGTGAAACAAGCAAAACAGGAAAGCTGTTTGTAAATAGTTTGTCATTTTAATGATAGAAAAAATTCAATATTTCCTAATTGTTGAGCGAATCTGTAAAAAAATATCCCAAAAATCATGCAATAGAAGATCGTATGAATCGGGTTTAAAAGAAACCATAGATTTTGTTTAGAAAACTTTGGAGGTGTGGTGAAGGGCCTTTAATCAGAATTTACCATAAACTGAGCCTCCCTAAGCATCAAATAAATTAAATTATTTAAATCCTATAAAAATGATAGGGTAATTAGGATAATTAAAATCCGTCGTTTATATTTGGATCAAGGTTTTGAAAAAAAACCTTTTGGAACAAAAATCATAATCTCATGGCATCTCAACTTTCTACCCAACAAGCTTCAGTTCAGGAATCATTCACTTTTCAAAGTGTATCCAAAAGATCAGAATTTCTTGCCCCTGCGGTAAGTGTAACTGAAATGGTCAGGGCTTGTGACATGGTAGATTTAACCGGTCAGGCTTCATTTAACTTTCCCAATTTTCCTGAAGCAAACAAAAGTTTTCAAGTGCTTTACTTCAAGCTGTCATCCGAATTTGAAAGTCTCAAAGGATTGTTCAACGGTCTGATCAGTATTGGACAGCCCAATGGCGTGATTTTGGAATTCCAAAAAGATTTGAATACCTATTCTTTGAAATTTTATACTTCAAATGAAAATACAGTGGCAGGATATTTTTCAAAAATCAGCAAGGTCATTTCTGAAGAAATCAGATTTAAAAAGATCCTCAAAAAAGTAATTGAAAACCAAAAGTCATTTGAAGCGGAAGGCCAATTGCTTCGAAATGAAATTTTCGCATAAAAATTCTCTCCATTTAAATTTATTGTAAAGGGGTAAGTCCAAATGGATTTTCCCCTTTTTTCATTTGATATGCCAATATTAAAAGCAAATTTTGTGATTCCTTTTCAATTTTAACTTCCCCAATTTGAAATGAATAAATACATCGATCTGATCCAACAGACTTTTGACTTTCCCACCAAAGAATTTAAAGTAGAGAACAACGAGCTGCACTTCAATGGTGTCAACCTCATGGAAATCATCAAAACCTATGGAACGCCTTTGAAGCTGACCTATCTTCCTAAAATCTCCGAGAATATCCAAAATGCAAAAACTTTTTTCGGCAATGCAATTGAAAAGCATGACTACAAAGGGAAGTATACTTATTGTTATTGTACCAAGTCTTCCCATTTCAGCTTTGTGCTGAATGAAGCATTGAAAAATGACATTCACATAGAGACTTCGTCCACCTTTGACATTCCTTTGGTTAGGAATCTTTATGCCCAAGGATTGATCACTAAAGAGACCTTTATTGTATGCAACGGTTTCAAAAGACAGCTCTACAAGCAATATATTACAGAATTGCTGAATGATGGATTTGTAAACTGTGTCCCTATTCTGGACAATCTTGGTGAGATCGACTATTACTTGGAGCACGTCAAAGTGCCTTTTCAAGTGGGAATAAGGATTGCCGCAGATGAGGAGCCAAAGTTTGGTTTTTATACTTCAAGACTTGGTGTCAGGTACAGCGAAATCATCAATCTTTATGAGGAAAAAATCAAGGACAACCCAAATGTAAGCCTCAAAATGCTTCACTTTTTCCTCAACTCGGGGATCAAGGATACAGCTTACTATTGGTCGGAACTGACCCGTTTCATCCAAAAATACGTGGATTTGAAAAAAGTGGCTCCTTCTCTTGACACCATGGATATCGGTGGAGGTTGGCCTATCAAGACCAATGTATTTTTTGACTACGATTACCAATACATGGCCGAGCAGATCGTTAAAAACATCAAATGGATGTGCGCCAAAAACCATACAGACGAACCCAATATATTCACTGAATTCGGAAGCTATACAGTGGGCGAAAGCGGGGCGGTGCTTTATTCCATTTTGGATGAAAAGCTCCAAAACGACAAGGAACTTTGGTATATGATCGACGGCAGTTTCATCACGCAGTTGCCTGACAGTTGGGGTTTAAACCAAAAATACATTATGCTTGCTGTGAATAATTGGGAAGAAGAATACCACAATATTTCCCTAGGTGGATTGACCTGCGACAGCATGGACTACTATAATTCGGAAGCGCATCAGTTCAATATCTACCTGCCAAAAATCGAAGAAGGCAGAAAGCAATACATCGGATTTTTCCATACAGGGGCTTATCAAGAATCCCTAGGAGGTTATGGAGGGATACAGCATTGCCTGATTCCTGCTCCCAAGCACGTGATCATTGACAGGGAACCCGATGGAACCATCAAACATTGGCTTTTTGCACCGGAGCAAACAAG
>NZ_CDSBKL010000309.1:0-5085 GCF_977115555.1 Aquiflexum sp. | reverse complement strand
ACTTGCTCAGGTGCTTTTTCGTAAAGTGCAAGTTCTTTGACCAGTTCCAAAACCTTTGGCAGGTCTTCTATTTTTCCTTCTCTGATAGTATACATTTCGGAAAATTACCAAAAAACCCAAAGGCAAAAAATCAATTTATATATTTGGATAGATGGGACTTTGATGAGTCCCAATTAAGAAGTCAGTTTACTTAATTTTATTTGTGCATGTTTTTAGCAATTGATGCAGGAAATACCAATATCACCTTTGGTTTTTATGAGGAAGAATCAAAAAAATGGATCTATGAATACCGGATCAATACCCTGAAAGAACTTACCGTTCTTCAGATCGAACGCGAAATCCATTTGTTTTTCTTGGAAAACGGCATCAAAACCGATAAAATCACAGCCATTGGGATCTCCTCGGTTGTCCCGGAAATCAATCCGATCTTACAACAGTTTTGTAAAGAATACCTTGAAAAAAACTGCTACCTCATCCAAGGAAAGAGCTATCAAAATCTACAGGTCAGTACTTCAAGACCAAATGAAATCGGCACTGACCTGATGTGTAATGTGACCGCAGCGTATGAAAGGTTCAAGTCAGCGACCATAATTGTTGATTTCGGGACGGCTTTGACTTTTTCAGTTGTTGGTAATGATGGCAAAGTGCTTGGGGTAAATATCGTGCCCGGGCTGAAAACAGCGATCAAATCACTTTTTAACAATACCTCCAAATTGCCCGAGGTGGAGTTGGAAGTACCCGAATCAGCTTTGGGCAAAAACACCATCCATTCCATACAGGCCGGAATTATCTACGGCTATTCCGGATTGGTGAAGGGAATGCTTGAGACCATTCAACATGAGTTGGGTTATTCCTGCCACATTATTGCTACAGGAGGGCTTTCCTCGATCTTATCTACTTTGGAAGGTTCATTTGAAGTCATCGACCGAAACCTGACTTTGGAAGGAATCAGGTTGATAACTTTGGCCAATCAATAACCGATCAGTATAGCAGGATCAGGACAGATTTGCCTATACTTTTCGAGGTCACGATGGGAACATACTCCCGGAAAATCCCCGTGATTTCCCATCAGGTCGCACATCAGCTGAAAATGCAAATGAGGCGGCCAATCTCCGTTTTCGGGATAAGGACCGAGGTGACAAAATTTTTCTCCTTTGGAAATTGCTTGGTTGATTTTTAGATTTTCTAAGTCCGTTTTGGCCAAGTGACCATAGAGGCTGTAAAATACTTTCCCTTTGATTTCATGCTGCAAAATAATGGTTGGACCATAGTTGCCAAAACCGGCATTGTCATGAAAGCTGTGAACCACAGCATCCAATGGTGCAAAAACAGGAGTTCTTGCTTCGGCCCAAATGTCCACTCCCATATGGATATCCCGGAAGTCTGATTCTTGGGTGGCAAATACAGCACTTCGGCTATAGATAACCCTATGCTCAAAATATCCGCCATGACCAAACCTTTTTCCTGCCCTATTCAATAATCCAAAAACATAGCTGTTGAAGGTTTCTGTATTGGATATGTCAACCAAAGGAAGTTCAGGATTGGTGGGAGAAAAATCCATTTTGATGGAATTGGAGGCATCCAACTTTTCACCCATCACAGGAAAAACCGAAACATCCGAAAGTAAAGTTTCTATTGAAGGCATGTTTTTCATTTTGTTGCAAGATAAAAATTTTGTCAGGTTACAGGTCTTACACTATCTTTATTTCTATGAATGAAATTACCGCATTTCCCAGCATTGACGATATCATGGCTGCCCATGCCAGGATCCAGCCATTTATCCACCGTACTCCCATTCTCACTTCTGAGGCCATCAACCAGATCGCAGGATGCGAGATTTATTTCAAATGTGAAAACTTTCAGAAGGTTGGGGCATTCAAAGCCCGTGGTGCCGCCAATGCAGTGATGAAGCTGACCGAAGACCAAAAGAAAAACGGGGTGGCCACCCATTCCAGCGGCAACCATGCGGCAGCTTTGGCAAGGGCAGCTTCTGTAGCCGGAATCAAATCATACATTGTCATGCCATCCAATGCACCCGAAATCAAAAAGAAAGCTGTTGCAGGTTATGGTGGAGAAATCATTGAATGTGAACCTACATTGATAGCCCGGGAAACAACCTTAAAGGATGTCGTAGACAAAACCGGAGCGGTTTTTATCCCACCCTATGATTATTTGGATGTGATTGAAGGACAGGCCACCTGTGCCTTAGAAATGTGGGAAGAAGGAATTCCTTTTGATACCGTGATGGCGCCTGTCGGTGGAGGAGGATTGCTCAGCGGTACAGCGCTGACGACGAAATATATTTCACCAAAAACGCAAGTCATCGCCGGCGAACCTGAAGGGGCTGATGATGCATACCGTTCCTTCAAAGCCAAAGAATTGATTCCAATGGTGGGCCCAAAAACAATCGCTGATGGATTACTGACTTCCTTGGGTAAAATCAATTTTGAAATCATCATGGATTATGTGGATGATATCATCACTGTCAGCGAAGCAGAAATCATCGAAGCCATGCGTCTTGTCTATGAAAGGATGAAAATCATCATCGAACCAAGCTGTGCTGTTCCCTTGGCTGCATTACTGAAAAACAAAGAAAGGTTCAAAGGTCAAAAAGTTGGGATTATCCTTTCAGGGGGAAATGTGGATTTGGGAAAATTGCCCTTTTGATATCCTAACCTATGTAAGTTCAAAATGCCCATTTTTCAGAGAAAGATGGGCATTTTATATTTATTATATCTTCGCTAATCAATGATGATGTCCACCCTCACCATGCACATGACCGTGGTCGATTTCCTCAGGAGAAGCATCCCGGACTGATATTATTTCTCCCTCAAAATAAAGATCCAATCCCGCCAAAGGAGAATTGAAATCCATATGGACTCCCCTGTAATCAATCTTGGTGATTTCTCCCCTCAGCTGATTTCCCTGGTCATCCTGCATCGGGACCACTTGGCCCACACGAAGTGAACTCTTGGCTTTTTTACCGTCCTCCTTAAAGTTTGCCTTTGGGACAATCACTTTTTTGCTTTCGTCATAGTCACCATAGCCATGTTCAAAATCAATAAAAACTTCAAACTTATCTCCTGCCTCTTTTCCTTCAAAAGCAGCCTCCAATGCCGGTAGAACATGGCCTGTACCAAAAAGGAAGTGAAATGCCTGTTCTTTCTTGACGCTTTCAAAATGCTCTTTTCCGTTTTCTCCGTCGTCCACATGCAGCTCATAGCTGATTGCCACAACTTTGTTTTTCTCTATTTTCATGATAATGCTGGTTGACAATTTTTTCCAAATTAAACCAAAAAGGAACAAACCGGTTCAGCAAAACCGGGAAATCATTGGATTTCATTTTTATCTTTATTTGGAATTGAAGCATGGCAACTATGAGTTGGATTAAATTTTCAAATGAAAGGACCAATTTCCTTGTCAGGAACATCCTGAAAGGTTTTTTCTTTTTGGCTATATTGGTTTTGGTTTTTTACCTCCTGAGAAGTGGTACCTCTGAGGAGGACAGGATGGTTTGGTTTGGATCGATCTACAATAATCCCTATTTGGTATTGACTGTTTTCGTTGGATCTGAAATAATTTTCGGCATCATTCCGCCTGAAGTATTCATGCTTTGGTCTATGGAAACAGGGTTTCTAGGACCCTATTTCCTGAGTATAGGAACACTTTCTCTTATCTCTTACGGGGCAGGATTTTTAAACTTTACTTTGGGTAAAATGCTAAAGGAAAATTCAAAATGGCTCAACAGCAAAAACAAGTTCCTCATAAAATACAGAGAAATGTTTGACCAATATGGAAGCTATCTGGTAATCGTGGCTTCTTTGACACCTTTGCCTTTTTCTGCAGTGGCTTTGCTGGCAGGCGCCGGTGGATTGGACAAGACAATTTACCTGCTTTACAGTCTTTTTAGAATCCTGAGGTATTTTGTCTATGCCTATATTCTTTGGCAGATTCAGGTCTAAACTTTCCAACAAATTACCTTTTCAGCTGTTGTTTGGGTAACTTTGCATTTATGAGTTTACGCACCGAATTCCAATCCCCTTCTATAGATAACCTTGACCCCAAGGAATACATCATCATCAAAAATGCCAAGGTCAACAACCTCAAAAGCCTCAGTGTAGCCATCCCGAGAAACAAACTCGTGGTGGTCACCGGACTTTCAGGTTCAGGCAAATCCTCCCTCGCTTTTGATACATTGTTTGCCGAAGGCCAAAGAATGTATGTAGAAAGTCTGAGTTCCTATGCCCGTCAATTCCTTGGCAGAATGGAAAAGCCCGATGTCGAATACATCAAAGGTGTCTCCCCGGCCATAGCCATCCAACAAAAAGCAAGTACCAAAAATCCCCGCTCCACCGTGGGGACGACTACTGAAATATATGATTACCTCAAGTTGCTTTTTAGCAGAATCGGAAAAACGATTTCTCCTGTCAGCGGTGACGAGGTGAAGCACCACACTGTCACAGACGTGGTGGATTTTATCCATACTTTCGAAGAGGGAGAAAAAGTAATGATCTCCTGCCCCCTTCAGCAGATGAATGGCCGGACGATGCTAAAAGAGATGGAATTGCTACTTCAGAAGGGTTTTACCCGAGTACTAGTAGATGGGGATGCCTACTTTGTCGAAGATTTGGTAAGGGCGCCCTCACTCCCAAAGGGAAATTACCAGATTTTGATCGACCGGATTTCTATCCAAAAAGAAGACGAGGACAATCAGTTCAGGATAGCCGACTCAGTACAAACGGCATTTTATGAAGGTCACGGTGAGTGTATGATTACTATTCCCGGTAAGGAAAAGAAAACCTTCACCGATCGCTTTGAATTGGACGGAATGAGTTTTGAGCTGCCTTCTGTCAACTTTTTCAGCTTCAACAATCCCTACGGGGCCTGCAAAAGATGTGAAGGATTTGGTTCTGTATTGGGTCTTGATCCTGACTTGATCATCCCCGATAAAAGCCTTTCTGTCTACGAAGGTGCCATCGCTCCATGGCGTGGAGAAAGTTCAGGAAAGTGGTTGGAACCCTTGGTCAAAAAGGGAATCTACTTCGATTTTCCGATCCACCGAGCTTTCGAAGATTTGGATGAAGC
>NZ_CDSBKL010000308.1:0-5089 GCF_977115555.1 Aquiflexum sp. | reverse complement strand
ACTATCAGGTGCCTTTGGAGAAATACAAGCTCCAAATCAATGTCCAAGAACCAGTAGTAGTCTATCCGGGGGAAGATGTCCAAATCCAAATCGAGGTGAAAGACTATAAAAACCGCCCTGTGGAAGGGGTAGACCTGACAGCATTTGGATTGACTAAAAAATTCGATTTCGAATCACCGTCCTTGCCTTCCCTTGGAAAAAGCCCCAAAGGCAAAAAACTGATCAACAATTTTACCATTGCCAACTCCAAGCCTGACTTGATTGAAATACCTCTAAACTACCCTGCATGGAAGGCATTGGCCTCATTGGATTCTATATCTTATTTTCAGTTTATTTACCCAGAATCCAAGCTGTATAGATTCGAATATCCTACTCAAAGTAGTTTGACGCAGTTTTCTCCATTTGTGCTGAAAAATGGAAGTTTTGAGCCAATTTCGGTGATTTATGTAGACAAAGTTCCAATTTATTTTTATTGGAATACCGTTCAGCAACCTTATTCCTTTCCCATTGATCCAGGATATAGACAACTGAAATTCCGACTCGAAGACCAAATCATAACTTTGGACAGTGTCTACTTTGAGGCAAATAAACGGACGATTATTTCCATTGACCCTTCCCTATATAAGGGAAAAATGATTGTTGAACTTACCGAACGGGAATTTTCGCAAACAGAAAAAAACCACCTTTACAATTACATCTTTCCTTATAGAAATCCCTTCATCAGAGGCTTTTCTTATTTAAAGACAAACAAAAATGTGATCAATCTGGGTTTGGGTGATGGACCAAATTCAAAAAAGACCTATTTGGCAGGTCCTGTCTATGGTTTTTTGGATTTCAAATTGATCAACGGATTCACGACTGGATTTCACCACGAACCAAATTTTGAATATGATTTTAGGGAAGGTTTGCTCAAAATGCGATCGCTGAATGAATATATTCTTCCAACCCAATCCTCTAGGGTATCTATATCGCATCCATTGGGAGAAGAAGTAATGACTGAGGAAAAACTATTTGAGCTTTGGCAGTCCCATCTGGAAAAGTTAAGGATAGAAAAAGCACAATATATTAATCCCAAAAATACATCTAAAGGGAGAGGGAGATTAGAATTGGGATTTTATGGAAAATTACCCACTGAAAGTCTTCCTATCAATATCTTGATTTTCAATCAAAGCGATTTGAACGACATCAGGATTTATCCGGGAAGCGTAAAGGTATTTCACGACTTAAAGCCCGGAAAATATGAAGTCTATTTACTTTTTAAAGGATCTTACTATTCCAGGATTGATTCTATCGAGGTCCTGAAAGATGGATTGAACTTCGTAAAAGTTCCGTTTCCAATTTCTCCGAAAAAGGATGCTTTCAGTCAAAAACTCGTGCAATTGATAGAAAAGAATATTTTTAATGATAACCTTTCCGATTTACTTTTTGAACAAAGAGAACTGGCAGGATTCCAAAGAACCTATTTGGAAAATAATAAATATTCCGGACCTGGGATTTTGGTTTCAGGGATAATAGTAGATGAAACAGGATTTGGATTACCCGGAGCTACGGTCATTGTCGAAGGATTGGCCCATGGGGCGACCACTAATTTGGATGGCTATTATGAATTGGTCGTGCCATATGGCTATTCGGAGTTGGTGGTTTCATTTGTTGGGTATAAGTCTACCAACTTCAGGATTAGCCAAGGAATACCTGACCGGATTCAAATGGAACCTGATGTCAGGGCACTTTCAGAGGTAATTGTGACCGGATATGGAGTGATGCAAACCAAAAGAACTTTATCTTATGCAACAACTGTAGCTGATGCTGGATTTGATTTTGAGGAGGTGGATGGAATGCTCCAAGGTAAAGTCGCAGGAGTGGCAATCCAAGATGCAGGAAAAGGGGTCAATCTTCAGATCAGAGGAATGTCTTCTGTAAACTTTCAAGAAAAGCCACTGATTCTGGTAGATGGAAAGGTGTTTTTGGGAGATTTGAATGCTTTGGATTTAACCCAAGTTAGAAAAGTAGAAAGCCTCCTAAGCGATGAAGCTACCAAGCGGTTTGGAGAAAAGGGCAAGAATGGTGCTATCCTGATTTATTTCCAAGAGGAAAAAATTAATGATCAAACTCAAGATGAGGGTTTGAATTGGGAAAGTCCAGGAGGAGGTAAGATCCGAAGCAACTTCTCTGATGGTGCATTTTGGCAACCGGATTTAGTGACGGATGAGGCAGGCAATGCAAGCTTCAAAGTGAAGTTCCCAGATGACATCACTGCATGGCAGACACATGTGTTGGCTATGAATGGGAGAAAGCAAACCGGCAAAAAAGAAGGTTTAATCCGTTCTTATATGCCGGTGACAGGTCAGCTGTTTGTTCCTAGATTTTTGGTAAATCAAGATACCGCTAGGGTACTTGGCAAATCTCTGAATTATATGGGGGACTCATTAGAAGTTGAGACAGGGTTTGAAATCAACGGCAAATCCCCACAGCAAAATCGGACTGGAATCTTAACTGATATTTGGGTGGATACGCTCATGGTAATCCCCAATGATACCCTCAAAATTCAATACCAATTACAAACCAAAAAAGGTTTCAAAGATGGAGAAGTCAGAGAAATTCCTGTTTTTCCTTTAGGAATGGCCGAAACCAAAGGCCGTTTTGCAATGTTGGAGGAAGATACTGTTTTCACTTTAGCTGTGGATACTACTGCGATGGCAAGCAAAATAACTTTTTGGTCCGATTTGTCTGGGATTTATGAAGATGAGTTGACTTTTATCCACTCCTATCGCTACCTGTGCAATGAGCAAATGGCCTCCAAAGTCAAGGCGCTTTTGCTACAAAGAGATGTTGACAAATGGAAAAACAAGTCATTTGAACAAGAGAAAGTACTTCGAAAACTTATTGTAGCCCTTCAGAAAAATCAGCAGCCAAGTGGGATGTGGGGATGGTGGAACGATTCAGGAGAAAGCCTATGGATTACCATTCATGTGGTAGAAGCCTTGAAAATGGCTGAGGCAAAAGGGTTTGAAGCAGGTTTTTCAAAAGCCGGATTGGAGGAATCCCTGCTTCGCAAATGGGATAAGGAAAAGAAATTTGAAACCAAATCTAAGATTCTCCAAACATTTATTTCTTTGGGAAGCCAAGTAGGCTATTCCACCCTGATGGAAGATTTGGAAAAAACCGAAAAGGAAACCAATGCCCAAAAGCTCAATCTCCTTTGGCTAAAATCCCAACTCAAAGAAGAAATCTCGATCAAAGACCTGGAACCCTATCGAAGAAAGTCCATTTTGGGAAATACCTATTTTGGATTTGACATGGACGAATCCAATTGGCTAAATGGAGACCTTTTGGCGAGTGTTTTGGCTTACAAAATCCTCAGAAACAATCAACAAACACCTGATTCTGTACTTAGAAGTGTCCGGAATTACCTCTTTGAAAAAAGAAACCGAGGTAACTGGACCAATACATATCTGTCCTCCATGGTCTTGGAAACGCTAATTCCTGATATGATAAAGGTTTCAAAATTTGCAGGCAATCAAAGTGTCAGCCTACAGGGAGATATCAATGCGACCATAAACAAATTCCCTTTTCAAAAAGAATTCACAGGAACGCAGCCATTGAAAGTGACCAAGTCGGGGAACCTGCCTCTGTATTATTCATATTCCGAAGAATTCTGGAATCCGCTTCCACAAGCTAAAAAAGGAGATTTTGAGATTAGAACACGGTTTGGAGAAAACCAGGGAAATTTACTCAAAGCAGGTACAGAAGTAGAACTGTTAGTAGAAGTCACTGTCAAAGAAGAGGCTTCTTTTGTAATGATCAACGTGCCCATTCCCGGAGGTTGCAGCTATGGTAAAAAAAGCAACCGAAGCGGTTGGGAGACACATAGGGAATACTTCTTGGAAGAAACAGCAATTTTCTGTGAGGTTTTGCCAAAAGGAAACCATACGTTTAGAATTTCATTGGAACCAAGGTTTACAGGCATCTACACACTCAATCCTGCAAAAATTGAAATGATGTACTTTCCAACTATCAAGGCCAATGAAGGAATAAAGAAGGTAAGGATAGAAGATTAATTCGGATCCGAAGAATTGGAAATAGATTGAACTGAGTCATGTTCTTTTTTTCCGGCCTTTTCTTAAAAACCTTGTAACTTATACCCCATATCAAAACATGATACCATGAAGAAATTATGCTTTTCCATTCTTTTCGTTCTTTTCAACTCGGTTTGTGTATTTTCCCAAGAAACTGAAAAACCTGTTCCGATACCCGATCCAATTGTTTTTGAAACATCCCATCAGGGGACTTTTCATGGGAAGGCCATCAGCTACAAAGCCATATCGGGGGAAACATTCCTGAAGAATTCCGAAGGTGAATCGGTTGCCGCGCTTTGGTCCACATCTTACATCAAATCTGAACCTGACCCAAGCAAACGTCCGGTTACTTTTATCTTCAATGGAGGTCCGGGTTCCGCGTCAGTTTGGCTCCATATGGGTGTTTTTGGACCCAAAATAGTAAAGGTAGATTCGGAAGCAAAAAGTGACGACGGGGCAGCACCGTTCGAAATGATGAATAATGAATTGGCTTTGTTGGACATCACAGACCTGGTGTTTATCGATCCTGTGGGTACAGGCTACAGCAAGGTAATAGGCAAAGGTAAGGTAGAAGATTTTTGGGGTTTGACAGAAGATGCCAATTCCATCGCACAGTTTATGCGCCTTTGGATCACAAAACATGAGCGCTGGCAGTCTCCAAAATACATCGCAGGGGAAAGCTACGGAACCACCCGCGCTGCTGCAGTCACAGCAGCTTTGGAAAGAGGTGGACAGACTATGGCCTTGAATGGTTTGATTTTGATTTCGCAGGCATTGGATTATCAGGGTTCGACTTCAGTTCATGACAATATCGCTTCGTATTTCACTTATTTTCCCACAATGGCCGCCACTGCTTGGTACCATGGCAAAGCCGGTCAGGGGAAGAAACTTGAAGATTTCATGGCTGAGGCAAGGGCATTTGCTTACAATGAATATCTGCCGGCCTTGTACAAAGGGAATCAATCCTCTGCAACAGAAAAAGAAAAAATAGCCGACAGGATTTCATACTTTTT
>NZ_CDSBKL010000307.1:0-5115 GCF_977115555.1 Aquiflexum sp. | reverse complement strand
AGCCAATTAAAAATGGAATATTCACAACTTAACGAAAAGGAAAAAAAGGATTTCGAAGGAGTTATGACCAAGCCTTTTAATAAATTTTGGCTTAATTTTTTAAAGGATTCTCCCTCGAAATTGAAAGTTCCAGCCTGCGAAGATTATCCCGTTGTTGATTTTTTAGGGAGGATTAATTTCGTTGAAAATTTGTTTTCACTACCCTTTTCCCCAAGAGGTTTTGAGTTTTTGGCAAGGTATGCCGAATTGCCTGATTCTAAATTTTATCGATCAATCAAATCCGGAATCGGTTTGTCATTTTGGTATCAAGTCGGGCTTATGGAGGCGTTGGCAGCCAAAACTTTGACATGTCCGATCCTCAGAAACCTTGTATTCAAAATACCAGGTGAACAACCGGGATCATTTGTTGAACAGCCGACTTTGATTTTCGAGTCCGGTGAAATGAATGAAGTTTATGCTTTTGGGGAATTTCAAAAACCCAATATGATTGGTCTTAATTCCTATTTTGAAGATCAGTTCAGAGCAAAAGTGGAAAGTTTCAAAACGTTCAAAAAAAACACCTCCAAAATTCTGGTTATGTTGGCCAACGGGGCTGATCTTCATGTTATGGAGGAAGAACCTCTTTATATCATTCCCGCATCGGCTCCACTTGAACAAATTCCTTTTCCGTCTTCCTTTCCAATGACAGTCCAAATTTATGATAAACCGGAGATCAGATTGATTGAATATGTATTAGAAGAGGGTAAATTAAAGATAGAATTGGAAAGCTTGACAGGTTTGGAACAGGACTTTGTATTGTATATGAACTCTCGAGATTTTGTGAAAAATGTTCCTGCCAAACTCAAGGTTTTCTGTCCCATGTTAGCACAGGTTGTTTTGGATGAGGGAAAGATCCAAATGGGTATTCAATATGGTTTACCTCCTTATCAGATTACATGGAGCAATGGGCTGACAGGTGCGGGGCCATTTGATTTTACATCCGGTACATACACTGTTCAAGTACTTGATTCGGAGGGCTGTGAAGAGTCGGTTGACTTTGAAATGCCGGAATTCAGTACAGTAACGGACATCGATGGCAATGTATACAAGACAGTCAAGATCGGCAATCAATGGTGGATGGCGGAAAATCTCCGCGCCACAAGGAAAAACGATGGCACTCCAATCACCAAAGTCGAGGTACCTTCAGAATGGACAGGAAATCCCGATCTGAGCGTCTATTCAGTTATTGAAACCAAACCAGGAAAAGATCAGAATTATGGGAATGTATACAATGGAAAAGCTGTTTGCTGCGGAATCTGTCCAACCGGTTGGCGATATCCTGTGGAGGAAGATTGGTTTCAGCTACAGGAATATTTAGGCCCAAGGCACGCTACCAAAATGAAAACATTCAAGGGATGGGATATCGCTGTGGCAAAAGGCACCAATATCAGTGGTTTTTCTGCCCAGCCTACCGGATATATTGATTGGAGCGGTGCTTTCGTGGAAGAGGGAATGCTAACCTATTTTCGTGTCCCTATCAAACCCGACCCTCCATTTAGCCATAATTTTTATTTGATAGGTTTAGATTCAGGAGAAGAGATGAGGGCGAGGGCCGATTATCCCAATGAGCTTTATTCGGTCAGGTGTGTCAAGGAATGAGGAATTTTTTGACCTCCTATAAATTAATTTTTAGAAGACTATCACTTAAAAGCCGCTATCCCCGTAATCTCATTTCCCAGAATCAACATATGGAGATGGTGTGTTCCTGCGATGGTACTAAAAGATTCCTCTTGGGTCGAAATTCATTGATGACATTTGATTTTCTTTTTTCCTTCAAAATTTTTCGTGCCCCATTAAAAAGTTAATAAACTTGACTAACTTGAAGATGTTTTGATTTAACAACATGAAATTCAGAATCTTACTTTTTATTATTGCTTCAATTTCTGTAAATATCCTCTTTTCCTGCAAAGAAGAAGAAGAACCCCTCCAAGTCCTTCCCCCAGTAGCCGGAGGAGATTGGGTGATTTACCAATTGGCGAAAATACCTGCACCGGATATCCCTGTGGAGGACAAAAGTTTTTCGGGGACAATTGGGGATGTGGACATTAGCTTAGGCAGAATCCCTGGGGATACCTTGATCTTTCTCATCCCCAATATAGGGGAGGGGCCTACTGAATTAAAGGTCACTATGGGTAAGCAGGTCAGGACTTGGGACCTGCAGCTTAGTAAATGGCCGAATCTCACAGATCAGAAGACTTTTTTTGATTTATTTTTTGAAAAGACAAAAGAACTTCAGGATAGGATTCAGAAAGTCGAAAAACTTAAAGAATTGGCTGGTCCTTTTGAAACTTGGATAGCGTTTTTCAATCAGAAGAAAGCAGCATTGACAGAATCTGAGAATGATAGGCTTTCGGGTATACTACAACATATTGATGAGTTTATGCCTTGGCCAAAAGATACTTTTGAATTGGAATGTATCAACACACCTGATTTTATATTGGGCTCAATGACTTATAAATTTGTAGCTTTTGATTACATCTATCTTAATGACTACGTCTTTTTGCCTTCCAACAAATACCACGATGCAGTTCTGGCAGGTATTGTTTTGTCTATTTGGTATCAGAAACTCCTGTTGGAATATTATGCCCACCTTACTTTGGAATGCCCGCAGGTAAGGGGCTTTGAATTGAAAGATCCTGAAACAGGGGAGGTGATTTCACCTGAGGAAACCCTGGAGCTCGAATCCAATGAGTCGGTGACTTTTGGCCATATTGGCATATTCAGACCTATTACTGTCGAAGACCTTTCGGAAGGCGGTCCATTTTACCTACAAGGGATAGGATTTCGGGACATAGAAAAAATTTCCCCTTTCTTTTCGGAAGTGGTTGAAAAATATGTGGAGGCTAACCGATGGGAAATGCCATTGTTGACACCAAGTTCCTTAATTCTTCCTCCAGCCGATGCACCAACCACAAAAGGGCCTATCCAAAATCTGGAATGGAATTATTATTCAGTCACCGGCAATCCGAAGATCCGCTTGGTTGAATTTAAAAGTGACAAAGAAAAATTTACAGTAAAGCTGGAAAGTTTGGACGGAAATCCCCAACCATTCAACTTTTCCATTTCCATACGGATAAATTCATTGGGATTTGAAGCTGTAATTCCTGCCTTACTTAAAGTGACTTGCCCTATTTTGGTTGAGGTGCTGATGATAGAAAAAACCCATTATATCGATATCGAATTTGGACAAGCCCCATATACAATTACCTGGTCAAATGGAGTAACTGCTGATCTCTCGCAAACCCTCTCTCCCGGAGACTATGAGGTAAAAGTGACAGATGCCCTCGATTGTGAAAGGATCGTTGAATTTACTGTTCCGGAATTTGGCACAGTGGAAGATATTGATGGGAATATTTATGAGACGGTCAAAATAGGCGATACTTGGTGGATGGCTGAAAACCTTCGAACAACCAGAAAGAAGGATGGAACAGCCATCCAATTGCTCGAATCAGATGCCGCTTGGAGTTCCGCAACAGGACCTGCCTATTCTTGGAAGGGAAATGATTCTAGCTTAGATGAAAGTTATGGTAAACTTTACAACTACTCTGCCGCCTGCTGCGATATATGTCCCGATGGTTGGAGACTTCCAGGAACTTCTGAATTCAGTTCCTTATCGGGTATTTTCGGATTAAATTACGGAAAACACCTTAGAGATGTGAAAGGTTGGCCATCGGGTTCCTTAAAATCTACCAATCTTTCAGGATTGCGGTTTTTGCCAAGTGGTTCCCGTTCTGGAACGAACGGTGGGTTTGGTACCCCTATCGTTGAATTGTCAACATTTTGGACTAGCGCTAAAGATGTGTATGGATTTCCTTATATAGGACTTGTGCAAGGATCATCGGATTTTGTAGCCTTAACTTTTTCTACCAATTCAAGAGATGGCTTAAGTGTGCGCTGTGTCCGGAATGATTGACTAATTTTCTTCAGGAGTCCCAAAATGGAAATTCAAAAAGCCACCAGAAAATTCCTTTCTCCGGTGGCTTTTTCCTTTTCGGAACCGCGTCTTCGCGTGAACCAATTTATCTAATCCAATCAATTCTTTTCTTTGTGTTTTACCACCATTGCTGGAAAAAAAATCACTCCTCCTAGAAATCTTTACCTTTGTGCCTCAGTGACTTCGTGGGAAACAAAATCTGGAAATTTATTTCTTTGCGTTTTAGCGCCTTCGCGGGAAATAACCCCTACTTAAAAGCCGCTATCCCCGTAATCTCATGCCCCAAGATCAGCAAATGGATATCATGAGTGCCTTCATAGGTCACGACGGATTCGAGGTTCATCATATGTCGCATGATGGGGTATTCTCCGGTGATGCCCATACCGCCGTGGATTTGACGGGCTTCGCGGGCTATTTCCAAGGCCATGGCTACATTGTTTCTCTTTGCCAATGAAATATGGGAAGTGGTGGCTTTACCTTCATTCATCATCTTGCCGAGTTTCCACACCAGCAACTGCGCCTTTGTGATCTCAGTCAACATCTCTGCCAGCTTCTTTTGGATTAATTGGAAGGAAGCTATTGGTTTGTCAAACTGTATCCTTTCCATGGCATACCTCCTTGCGGAATCATAGCAATCCATTGCCGCGCCTAATGCTCCCCAAGCGATGCCATACCTTGCCGAATCCAGGCACATCAATGGTGCACCAAGGCCCGATTTGTTTGGGAGAATATTTTCCTTTGGCACTTTCACATTGTCAAAAACCAACTCCCCGGTGCAGGATGCGCGAAGTGACCATTTGTTATGGGTCTCCGGAGTGGTAAATCCTTCCATGCCTCTTTCTACTATCAAGCCGTGGATTCTTCCTGTTTCATCTTTTGCCCATACTACAGCGATGTCAGCTTTTGGTGAATTGGAAATCCACATCTTGGCGCCATTCAATAAATAATGGTCTCCCATATCTTTGAAGTTGGTTTTCATACCGCTTGGGTTAGAACCATGATCCGGTTCAGTCAGGCCGAAGCAACCAAGCATTTCGCCGGAAGCAAGTTTGGGAAGGTATTTCATTCTTTGGGCTTCTGAACCGAACTTGTAGATCGGGTACATCACCAAAGAACCTTGTACAGAAGCCGTACTCCGCATG
>NZ_CDSBKL010000306.1:0-5118 GCF_977115555.1 Aquiflexum sp. | reverse complement strand
AATTTATTCTTTGAGGATCATCATTATGATGATATTGGTTTTTTTACTGACCCTGTTAATTCTTGATTTAAAAAAACGCGTGAAAGAGGAAGGACTCGTAGAAGGTGAAGAAAACCAACACCTTGCTTTAAAAAACCCATTGTTATCCTCACTGATTATTATCATTGGGTTTTATCAATTTTTATTTCCGTCACCGCCATTTATATTTAATTTATTCCTTTGGACAGTAGCCGGACTTTCACTCACTGTCCTCTTTTTCAGGTTTTTATCCCGCTATTGGCTTGTTTTCTGGCTGGTAGTAATGTTTGTTTTTTTCATTTCCAATTTCCTCAATCTGGTGTTGATATTTACAAAATTGGAAAGAATGATGATTCTGTTGTTGTCTATTGTGGGCATGCTATATGGAGGTTTTTTATTCCTTAACGGAAAGAAGGCGCAATTAAAGGAGAAGCGAATTTTGTATTTTGTTGGTTACATGGTTTTCATGCAAACATTGTCTTTTGCTTTCAACATTTTTGGAAGCATCAATTTGTCAAAAGCTTTTCTCGTAAGCGGCTACTTAGGTGTGGTAGTAGGTATCATTCTCCTTTGGACAGTCAGACTGATCAACCAGGTTTTAGCCTTTGCTTCCAAAATGTATAATAAGCCGGATAAAAAGCTCTTCTTTATTAACTTCGATAAAGTAGGTGAAAAAGTTCCCGGCTTTTTTTACTTTCTCCTGACTTTGGGATGGGCTGTTTTGATAGGTAGAAATTTTTATTCCTACAAATTGATTTCAGGGGATTTCAATAATTTTCTTAATGTTCCACGGACACTTGGCAGCTATGACTTTACCATAAATGGGCTGTTTATTTTCATTGTAATTTTGGCGATTTCTGTTCTTTTGTCAAGAATTGTTTCATTTTTTAGCTCAGATCCGGATGTCACTAATTCCCCCTCAAAAAGAAAGAGTGTCAGCTTGGGAAGTTGGCTTCTCTTGGTTCAGATTTTCATTATCAGTATGGGATTGTTTTTGGCCTTTGCAGCCTCCGGAATTCCCTTGGACAAAATCACTATTGTATTAGGCGCTTTGGGGGTCGGAATCGGACTTGGGCTTCAAGGTTTATTCAACAACCTGGTAAGTGGCGTTATCATTGCCTTTGAAAACCCTGTTAAAGTGGGGGATTTGATCGAAATCAACGGCAAACCGGGAGTCATGAAATCTATAGGATTTAGAAGCAGCGTGGTCAATATGTTCGAAGGGGCAAGTATCATCATTCCAAATGGAGATCTACTAGGACAACAGCTGGTCAATTGGACAATGGGGAAAGGTAAAAAAGTCACCCTTACTGTTGGGGTTTCATATGGCACTGATCTGGAACAGACTGTCAAATTGATAAAAGAGATTTTAATCAATGATCAAAGAATACTCCATCAACCAATCGCAAGAGTCCTTCCTTTAGAATTCGCCGAAAGCAGCATTGATCTTGAAATTGCCTTTTGGGTAAAACATTATACCGAGGTGCCTTTTGTAAAAGGTGATATCATCAATCAAATAGATGTAATGTTCAAAAAACATGGGATTGTTATTCCATTTCCTCAAAGGGATTTACATTTCAAGTCAAGTTTTGAGACTCAAAAAGGTGATTTGGAAGAAGATGCTAACACTGCTAGTTCTGAAAAGGAATGAAGAAAGTATTTATTCAAATCCGATTCATTGAATAAGCATGCAGTACTTTTTACCTTTTCCCTTCCCAAGGCACATAGACCACTTTTTTGGTCTCAAAAAATTCTTCTTGGAAATAATCGTCTAGATGGTAGGATACATAGCTGACTTCTCTTTCTTCCATTTCCTCATCGACATCACCGCCTTTAAGTAGAAGCAGGCCGTTTTGAAGTTCGTTGAAGTCTTCTTTTTTGAATTTGTTTTTGACCCAAGGTAGGATATTGGCAAAACGTGTCACCGCCCGGCTCAGGATAAAGTCATATTTCCTGACCAAATCTTCTGCCCTGACCTGTTGGGCTTCGACATTGGATAGCTTGAGTTGTTTGGCGACATCTTTGACAACAGTGATTTTTTTACCGATTGAATCCACCAAGTGGAAGTGTGTTTCGGGAAATAATATCGCCAATGGAATACCGGGAAAACCTCCTCCTGTCCCGATATCCAATATCTTTGTTCCGGGTTCAAAATTGATCACTTTTGCAATGCCCAATGAATGCAGGACGTGTTTTTCATAAAAGTGCTCCATATCCTTTCTACTGATGACATTGATTTTTTCGTTCCAATCGGCATACAAAGGTCCAAGTTTGGCGAATTTTTCCTTTTGGGATTCTGTCAGGTCAGGAAAGTATTTGAGAATAAGGTCCATAAAATCGAATAGGATGAAGTTCCAAAATTAAGATTTTCAATCTGCTTATCGTTGTCTTGGGGAAAATTAAAAATAAAAAAAGGGCAAATGGATAACCCATTGCCCTATCAAATATGTCGTGAAGAATGTTATTTGGTCTTGACAGCCAATGGAGGCGTACCCTCTCCTTTGGTTTTTACATTTGCTATCAAATGGTAACCTACGTTTTTTCCTTTATCGGCTCCATTAACAATTGCTGGCATATAGTGGATTCCTCCATAGAGTCTGCTTATAGTAGCTTCATCAGCGGCCTCTCTGAAAGAGTCAAATTCTCTTACAGGAAGTCCATAATTTACTTCCGTGGAATCAATAAAATGGAAGGGTTCTCCAAAAAGACTTGTCAAAGCCTCTGCGGCAGCATTGGAGGCTACGCTATGTCCGCTGGTATATTCAGGAAATGGTGGTGTTTGTAATACAGGTAACCAATCCTCGTCAATATACCTGTTGATATAAGTTTCAGGTCGGATCAATTTACTCCTATATTTCTCATCCCAGCAAGCGATAAAAGCATCAAAAATGGCAATACTTGTGAATGCCAGCGTTTCCGTGGTTCCTTTCCAGTCTTGGCCTGCAGTTTTGGAGGCAATCGCCGAAATACCCATCCAATGGCCTCCTGGAGTAATTTTTTTCTCAGCAAACATCACATGGCCTTTTACATTGATTTTATATGGATTACAGTCCCAAAACATGGCAATGTCCTTTTGCTCTTCTGTCAATTCATTGACCACATTGAAAACCTCAACTGCTTCTTTGTAAAACTGACTTGCAGGATCTGTGCTGAATTCAGTGGCTGGAATCGTTTTATATTGGGAGGCAGAATCAAGGGTTAATGGCCTTATTTTATTCCAATGAGGTTCGATTCCTTCCATATAAGCCGGAGGAGTAGGTTGCCATGTGCCTGGGTCATTGCTGACAGTGTATTTTTCAAAAGAGCGGCTTTCATGGTAATTGTCTTTTTTGAAATAAGCAATTATATAGGCACCGACCTCATCTCCTAGCTTGATAGATCTCTCAAAGACTTCTTCCGGAATGCCTTTTTCTTTAAGTTCTGCATAAGCTTTGTCCCTATGTTCAGTCATTAGATTTTCTGAGAAAATCAAGGCTGTCGCTACTTTGTAATAGGCCGCCAAAGAGGCCAAAGGATAATAAACCTGGCCAGTGGTATCAAATTCTGTTTTTTCAAAACCGTTGAGCTGCCCCATCAAGGTTTGGTATTTGGCATCCGATAGTGCAGTCACTTCATAGGCTGCAAGGGAGGAATAGGCATAAATCCTACTTGCGACCGGAGGAGAGAAAATATCATTGATAATAACTGTGGTGAGTTTGTCCTGGGCAGCAATCTGGTAAGAACCGTCGGTAATGGCATTCTGGTAATCCTTTTTCTCCTGACATCCTAATCCGAGATATGCAATGAAAGCAATAAGGAGTAATCTTTGTAATAAACTTTTCATGAGTGGTAATACTTTGGCTTTTCTTCAGTTTTGGAGATCCTCGAAATGTATTTCGGGAAGGTTGAGCGTGGGTTTCAACCCTCAAATCTAAAGATTATTCCTTGAATAACATTATTTTTCAAAAACCAAATACACTGATTTTAAGCATGTTTTAAGGTTTTATTTTTAGGAAAATGGGGGTGCTGTTGTTTCTTACCGCAATCAAAACATCCTCTTCACCGACTTTGATTTTTGAAATATTTTTGATTTCACCCCAATATTCATTCCCGCGTATTCCAATTGGTACCGGCTTCCAATTGCCATTTTTCCATTCCATCAAAACCAAAGACTGTGCATCGGCTTTGCCAAAATCACTGCGGAAGCCATGGATATTTCCGATTCCGAGTAGGTATTGATTACCGTCTTTGGATTGGAAAGAGGCAAAACCATGAAGCGGACTGAACTGGGCCTCTATGGGAAATTCACTGAATTCAAAACCTTTCTCACCTTGGTTCCACAGTATTCCGGATCTCAATTCGGATACCTGGTATTTGGAAGCTTTTTCAATTTGTGACTTTTCCAAAAGATCTTCTGGAGACTTGATTTTGGAGTATTCAACATAGTTTGGATGAATTCTTTTGATACCGGGAATCTGTTTGATCAAGTCATCCCTTGTGGCAAAAGGCACCAAAAGACCTTCCATGTAATGGAAAATCAAAGGATCATCCTGCCCATTTTCATCAAAGTCAGCATGGTAAAGCCATACCGGTTTTTCATGACTTGCTTTAAGCTTAGAATTCAAACCCAAGTTTCCTAAAATGATATCCTCATACCCGTTTCCATCAAGATCCATTACTTCCAATCCAAAATACCAGCCTGGAATTTGAAGGGATTCATCTTTGGACAATTCAAATTTGCCTTCAGGATTTTGCTGATAAACCTGCACAGACATCCATTCTCCCACCAAGATCAGTTCTTTTTTTCCGTCTTTGTTGAGGTCTGCCCATTTTGCTTTTTTGACCATTCCGGGTTGAAAAACCTCTCCAAAATACGTTGTTGTAGCTTCTTTGAATTGACCACTTCCGTCATTGAGCAACAAATAGCTTTTGGGGATTTCACCAAAATTCCCCGTTACAATAGAGGCGCCTACAAAAATATCCGGAGCACCATCTCCATTCACATCGTGGGTGGCAAGGGTTGAGGTATTTTCAGCAATAGGAGGTAGGGAATTCATTGAAAAGAAGAAATTTCCCTTGCAATCGTTCAGGAAAAGCCTGTCAAAGTTGAAAAATTCCTTT
>NZ_CDSBKL010000305.1:0-5121 GCF_977115555.1 Aquiflexum sp. | reverse complement strand
GCATTGTGACAGGCGGTACAGGTATTTTTGGCAAGCAGTGCGCTGATGACTTCCTGCGAAGGGACTTCATTGGCCACGGCTACAGGTTTGGCCGCCACTGCCACAGGAGCTTTTTTCGGAGAAGCTGCAGCTATCTTGGCTGCTTCAGCTTCCTGCCTGGCTTTCTCGGCCACTGAATTGTATTGGCTGAGTTCGTCCGCAGCCAACTTTTCCCCTTCAGGAATATTGTTCAGTGTGTAATATGCCGAGCCATGAACCAAAGAATGGGATTCGTACCGGTCTCTGACACCTTCCAAGGAGATTTTGTGGATATAATACCTCCTCAGGCCATCTACGACTATTCTCACCTTCATCCCATCAGGAGATACTTTTACCCCGGAGATACCATTGTCCTGAATATTTACAGGCGGGCTTCCATAGACAGGATGGTATTTGTAAGTAAAGCTCTGAACGGCATAGGAAGCCAAGTCCTCTGCGGAATTGATATTGACAGGCTTGGTAAATTCTATCTCAAAACCATCAGGCATGGCCTTGACGGTTCTCATTTCAAAAGGAATCTCATTATTCCACACCATGCGCTGAAGTCCTTCATTGGCTTCGCCCGCAGAACCCCAACCTCTGTTGGTCTCGCCTACAAATAGTGACTTGTCCGCACCGAAGGCAATCCGCATGACTCCTGATTGGAATCCACTTCTGAAGTCAATCGATGCTCCCTGATATTGGCCGTTTACTTTTTCCAACATGACACGCATGATCTTGCTTTGGCCTTGATCTCCTACGAGGATCTGTCCTTCGAAGGGTCCGAGATGTCCTTTTGGAATCTGCAAAGGCTCCGAGTTGGAGATGCCATGGATACCATGTGGCAACCAAACTGCAGGGAGTTTGATGGATGGGATTTTTTCTTTTGCCTCAAACAGGGTGATGAATTCCTCATCCACCACATTTTCGGGCTTGATATACCTTCCGTATGTATTTTTGATTTTTCTCGGATCTACTACTGCGTCAAATTGCTCGGCAGTCAGTTTGAAAGGAGGTCCAGCCAATGCTGTCCAAGCCAAGCCTGCAGGATGTCCGGTGAAATCTCCTTTTTCCAGATGCCACAATCCACCTGAAGCCATGTAATCTCCCTGGTTGTCGGTATAAAAAAGCTCGCCGTCGATGATACCCAATCCCGCAGGAGAGCGCATGCCTGTAGCCCAAGGTTCCATTTTGCCGTCAGGGGAAATTTTCATCACCCAACCTCTGTACGGTACGCGGCTTTCGCCTCTCCACCATTCTTCATTGCCAAAGGCCACATTGCCGGAGACAAAGTAGCTGCCGTCATTGCTGACCTTGGGTCCGAAGCTGTACTCATGGTAATGTCCTGAGATGTCCCAAGCATATATCGTCTCGTATTTGTCTGCGTAGCCGTCCTTGTCCGTGTCGGTGACTTTGGTCAGTTCACCCCTTTGGGCACAGATCCATGAACCGTCCTGATAGGTCAGTCCGAGAATTTCGTGCAGTCCAGAAGCAAACTTCCTGAAGTAAGGTCTTGGGCTTGTGGGATTTTCCACGATGAAAATATCCCCTCTTCTGGTAGCCACACCGAGGTTGCCGTTTGGCATCAAAGCCAATCCGCCCACCTCAAGGAGTGTTCCTTCAGGGCTGCTTACTTTCATGATTTTGTAATAATCTTCCTCCAAAGGAGACTCTTGGGCCATGATCGGTCGGGAAAACAATCCCAAAAATCCGAGTGCCAGGATGGTAATGTATGTTGAATGAAAGGTCTTCATATTCTAAATGTCAATAAGTTAAAACAAGATGCTGTATTGGATCAGGGAATTGAGGGAAACCAAAAGCTGCTGCCTGTCGCCGCTGCTTTGAACTACAGGCTTGTTGGCCGACTTGGGGTCTACCTGTATGTAAAAGCCCTTGTCCGCTACCCAATACAATCCGTCTTTGATCAGTTTGATTTCAGCACCTTCCGCGATGGCATATTGCTTGTTTGCAGTGCCTCCTGCAGCGGTCAGGGTCCTGTCCAATCCTTTGCCGTCTGCCCTGCTGATGATAAAGTCACTGAAGGAAATCCCCTGCATGTCATAAGAAAACTCGACCCCGCCGTTTTTGGTTTGGTAGCCTTGGGTATCAAAATTTTGGTTGTTGGACTGGAATTCTATGCCGTAAAGGTTCTTTTCGGGATTGCCGATGAATACGACTGCCCCGAGGGGAACAGATGCGCCGTTGCCACGGTCATTCCACATTGGTGTGGCATCCAGAAAGCCCCCTCTCCAAACCTGCATCAGGTTTCCTTTGCTCAGGTCATAGGAGTAATGTACCTGCTGTGGACTGGAAACTGAAAGCGCATGTGTGATTCTTTTGCCATCAGGAAGGTCCATAAAGCTTCGCAACATCGGTACATCCTGTTGGTCGACAAGGATCGGGTCTGTCATCCACATCTGTCTGGTACTGCTCTTCGAAAGTGGAGTCTCACGAAGTCCGGGACCGAGTATATACAGGTCAAGTCCTGTGTCGGACCAGTCTTTGGTCTTGGAGACGAGGATCTCTACAGGAACTGTTCCTTTGTTGAGGCTGACATTTGCCCTTTGGTACTCATCACCCATTCCGGTGACTTTCTTGCCGTCAATGGTGAGCTGACCTGTTCCTGATGAAACAAGCATGTGGATGACGTAGTCGCCTGTAGCAGGAATGTTTAATTTACCCATATAACGGGTCATATTCTGTCCTGTCGGTGTTTGGATCGGATCCTGGATATTGGAAACGCTGCCTACCGAAGCCACATCAATTTTTGAAAAATCAGGCTCTTGGTTGAAGAATCCTTTGTAAGTCTCATACTTCAGGTCGGTCAATGTCGGCGCCGGGGTATCAAATCTTGTGATCTTGATATTGCGGTAAGCCACCGCACCATGGTCGCCTTGGATCCGGAGTGGACCTTTGGCGATGTCGTTGGGCATCAGAGAACCGCGGGTAGGACCGAAGAGTTCGAGATTTTCATGGATCGTCACGCCGTTGAGTTGGATGTAGAGAAACTTCGCATTCTCGGTTTTCTCACCTTGTGCATTGAACCTTGGAGCCTGAAAAGACACCTTCAGCTGCTGCCAGATTCCCGGTGCACGGGCCACATTCTGCCTTGGGGCATAGCCTTGGTAGCCTTTTTGTCCATCGGGCTTGCTTTCATCCCAACGCTCATAGACGCCGCCCATATCGCCAGGCTTGACGGTGGTTTTGGTCCAACTGTCGAGGACCTGGATTTCGTACTGTCCCATGAGGTACACACCCGAGTTGGAATGGGTAGCCACCATGACCTCGAGTTCGAGGTCGATGTCTCCGAATTCCTCGATGGAGACAAGGTCTTGGCCGTTATTCTTTTTCGTGGGGAGGTTGACGATGATGCCCTCACCTTTGGATACCTTGAGGTAGTTGTCTTGATTGGGATCTCCGGCGACATCTCCGGCCATCTGCCAGGTACCGCTATTGGGTTTGAAAGCCGAGAGGTCATTCAGCATGACGGTTTGCTGGGCAAAAAGGGCAGTATTGCCAAAAAATCCAGTCAGGAATACGCAGACTAGGAGGCTTGCATATTTTTTGAATTTGGTATGGGTCATTTTTATGTTGTAATGGTTTGTAATGGAAGTAGTATGAAAGGGTAAATATGTCCCAAATGGGGTGTTTTTCCAAATGAATGTTTAATTACCGCAAGGAGCATTATTTTACCGCAATGGACGCAAAGGTATCGCAAAGGGTCCTCGGTATCCTGCTTCTCCAGAAGCTGGATTTGATTTCACTTTTACCGCAATAGACGCGAAGGTATTGCAAGAGGATTTTAGTATTTTTACCTGTAAATCTTTTTCCTTATGAAATTCTTTTCAATACTCCTTTGCCTGTTCGGACTGCTTTGTATTGCATTATTTCCCCCAATTAATGCAGACATCGAATCGATTTCCAAAATCATGTCTGATAAAAATATCTCTGGGATTTCTTATGCATGGCTGCAAGAGGGTAAGTTGAAAGAAAGTTTTGCCATCGGAAAAGCTAATAATGATAACCAACCCATCGACCAAGAGACGGTTTTTTCTGCAGCCTCCCTCAGCAAACCCATCTTTTCTTACATAGTCTTTCAGTTGGTAGATGAAGGTGTTTTGGCTCTAGACACGCCTTTATATACTTATTTTGATTATCAGGATATTGCTCATGACCCAAGGCACAAACTTGTCACAGCCAAAATGGTACTCAGCCATACAAGCGGATTGCCAAATTGGAGAAAGGGAAAACTTCAGTTCCAATATGAACCCGGAGAGCAGTTTCGGTACTCAGGAGAGGGCTTCGTCTGGCTGCAAAAGGTGACAGAACACCTTAAGGGGAAAAGTTTGGAAGAGCTTGCACAGGAATATATTTTTCAACCGTTGGGTATGAAGAGGAGTAGCTTTGTTTATTTAGAGGAATTTGATGCTAACCATAGTCTTTCCTTCAAGAAAAACGGAAAGCAAATAGGGAAAAGCAAAGTAAAAAATCCCAATGCAGCGGCTTCTCTGCAGACAACGGCATATGATTATGCCTTGTTTCTAGAAGCCTTATTGGAGGGTAAAAAGATGAACCCGGGTTTGCAACAATTGATGTTTACGCCACATGTTCAAGTAAATCTAAAGGAAGGCAAAGGCCAGCAGGTCTATTGGGGTTTGGGTGTGGGAATCCAAGAAACATCTGAGGGCAGACAGATTTTCCAATGGGGAGATAATTACACGTTTAGGGGGTTTTTTACGGCCAATGTAAAATCCGGAAATGCAGTTGTTTACTTCACCAACAGTCAGAATGGCCTCAGTCCTGTCCGGGAATTGGTCAAGTTAGGGATGCCCGATCCACAGCCTGCTTGTGATTGGTTAAATTATGATTGAGGGGATTAATATACCACAGAGCACACAGAGGGCACAGAGAAACAAGGATTCATTTTCTCCCGCAGATTGCGCAGAAAACGCAGATTGCATTCCTCCGCCATCCTGCTTCTCCAGAAGCTGGATTTGATTTAACTTTTACCTCAATGGACGCGGAGGTGGGATTGATTGATTTACCACAGAGCACACAGAGGGCACAGAGAAAAAAGGTTTTTCATTTTCTCCCGCGGATATC